>CAXNFT010000022.1:0-17972 GCA_964201255.1 Rhodoferax sp. | reverse complement strand
GAGACGATTGGCTTTAACAAGGACCGGGGGGACTCGGTCAACCTGATGAATACGCCCTTTGCCCAGGAAAAGCAGGTGTTGGTGGAGTTGCCGCTCTGGAAGCAGCCAGAGGTACAAGACCTGGCCCGCAGCTTTGCCTGGCCGATCGGCACCCTGTTGTTTGGGTCGCTGGTGTTGCTGGGGGTTATTCGGCCCGCCATCAAGGCCTTGAGCCAGGCCACCCCCCACGTGACCATGCTGACACCTCAGCTCGACGCACTGGAGTCTGAACAGCCCGAGCGGCCCCTACTGGCGGCGCCGATAGCCAAGTTGGCGGCGCCTTTGCCCACCACCAGCGAGCTGGCCCTGACCAATGCCCGCAAGCTGACGCTGGATAATCCGGCTGCAGTGGCGAACATCATGAAAACTTGGATCAATGGTGAGTCTGCCGCCTGATCCTTACCCGTGATACCCACATGATTAATCAACCTGACAGACTGCAAGACGCCGCCGTTTTGATGATGTCGCTCGGCGAGGAAGAAGCCGCGGCGGTTTTCAAATACCTGTCGCCCAAAGAGGTGCAGAAGCTTGGCGAGGCTATTGCCAAGACCAAATCCATGACACGCGAGCGGGTGGACGATGTGGTCGACCGGTTTACCGCCATTGCCGAGGCGCAGAGCCTGATGGTGTCGGACACCAGTGACTATGTGCGTTCTGTGCTCAAGCGCGCCCTGGGCGACGATAAGGCGGCGCTGCTGATCGACCGCATCTTGCACGGCAATGACATTTCCGGCATCGAGAGCCTGAAGTGGATGGACCCGGCAGCTGTCTCGGAGCTGCTGCGCAACGAGCATCCACAAATTGTGGCGGCAATTCTGGTGCACGTTGACTATGACCAAGCCGCCGCCATTTTGAAGTTCTTTACCGAGCGCCAACGTAACGAGGTCATGCTGCGTATTGCCACCATGGAAGGTATCCAGCCTGCTGCCCTGAAAGACCTCAATGAGGTGCTGTTCAAGGTGCTGGCCGGCTCAGAAGGCGGGCGCAAGACCTCGCTGGGTGGTGTCAAGACGGCGGCTGAGATGATCAATCAGCTGGGCACAGCGCTGGAAGGCACGGTGATTGAGTCGATCCGCATCCACGACCCGGAGCTGGCCCAGAAGATCATGGACAAAATGTTCGTCTTTGACGACCTGCTCAAGCTCGACGACAAGGCCATTCAAATGGTGCTCAAGGAAGTGGCTTCCGACGCGCTCATCGTCGCACTCAAGGGTGCGCCGCCAGAGCTCAAGGAAAAGATCATGGCCAACATGTCAACCCGCGCCGCAGAGTCGTTCCGTGAAGACCTGGAGTCACGGGGGCCGATGCGGCTGTCTGAGGTTGAGGCGCAGCAAAAAGAGGTGCTCAAGGTGGTGCGGCGCCTCGCCGATGAAGGCTCAATTATCATTGCCGCTGGTGGCGACGAGGCCATGGTTTGAGCATGCGGAACTACACGCGTTTCATTCCCGGCGAAGAAATTGGTGCTGTTGAGCAGTGGGATTTTGGTGCGGTGGACAACCGTGCCGTGCTGCTGGCCGCCCAGGTCAAGGTGCAACAGGCCACCACTGAGCGGGCGCAGGACGAGGCGCTGCGGCAAGAGGGCTTTGCCCAAGGTTTTGAGCAGGGCCGTGCCCACGCCACGGTTGAGGCGCAGCGTCAAATGGCAGATTTTGTGGCGCAGCAAGGCCAAAGCGCGGGGCAACAGATGGCGCGCCTTTTTGAACAGGCGCAGGCGCAACTGGCCGCAGCGGAGCAGACCCTGGCGCAGGGGGTGCTAGAAATCGCCTGTGAGCTGGCGCGGCAAGTGCTGCGCCGTGAGCTGGCCACGGACCCCAACGCGCTGCAAGCCGTGCTGCACGAAGCGCTGGGACTTTTGCTGGCCGACGGCAAGAGCACGGTGGTGCGCCTGAATCCGTCCGACCGCGACACCCTGGCCAATGGTGCCCCCAATGAACTGGCCAGCCTGGCCTTGACTCTGGTAGCAGACTCATCTATCACCCCAGGTGGCTGCGTGATCGAGTCCGCCGGTACGGTGGTGGATGCCACAGTACAAAAGCGCTGGCTGCGCGCCATTGCCACGCTGGGGCTGACCATGCCATGGGATTCGCCCGATGAACCCGCCTGAGACCTCGAACCCCTGGCAAGACTTTCTGGCCGATGCCAGCGAGCGTGTCAAGACCGGTTCCACGCTGGAAGTGCGTGGCACGCTCACCCGCCTGTCTGGCTTGGTGCTGGAGGCGGCCGGCATTCGGGTGCCGGTGGGTTCGCAATGCCTGGTGAGCATGAAAGGGCAGCCACCTGTGCTGGCCGAGGTGGTGGGTTTTGCCAATGACCGGGCTTTTTTGATGCCGGCCGGCGACGTTCACGGTCTGTCCAATGGAGCCGGTGTGGCCCCGCTGGCGGCCGAGGTGGCGCCGCCCCGGCTGCATGAGCAGCGCCCGGCCCACAGATCGGCCGACTACGGCATGTTGAGGTTGCCCCTGGGTGACGGTCTGTTGGGTCGGGTGGTGGATGCCCAGGGCGGACCGATGGACCGGATGGGCCCCATCCTGGATGTGGCGGCCCAGACCTTGAGCCGCCAGCCGATCAACGCGATGGACCGGGCGCCGGTGCGCGAACAGCTCGATACCGGCGTGCGTGCCATCAATGCCCTGCTGACGGTAGGGCGTGGCCAGCGCATCGGCTTGTTTGCCGGGTCTGGGGTGGGCAAAAGCGTGCTGCTTGGCATGATGGCGCGCTACACCGAGGCCGACGTGATTGTGGTGGGCCTGATTGGTGAGCGGGGCCGCGAGGTGAAAGAGTTTATTGAGGATATTCTGGGCGCTGACGGACGGGCCCGGTCGGTGGTGGTGGCTGCCCCTGCCGACGCGCCACCCCTGCTGCGCATGCAGGGCGCGGCTTACGCGACGGCCATTGCCGAAAATTTCAGGGACAAGGGCCGCCATGTGCTGCTACTCATGGATTCGCTCACCCGCTATGCCATGGCGCAACGTGAAATTGCGCTGGCCATTGGCGAACCGCCGGCCACCAAAGGCTACCCGCCGTCCTGCTTTGCCAAGTTGCCGCAACTGGTGGAGCGCAGCGGTAATGGTCTTAATGGTGTCGGGTCGATCACGGCGTTTTACACCGTGCTCTCAGAAGGCGACGACCAGCAGGACCCGATTGCCGATGCGGCCAGGGCCATCCTGGACGGTCATATTGTGCTGTCGCGTTCGCTGGCCGAAGCAGGGCATTTTCCCGCGATCGACATTGAGCAATCAGCCTCCCGGGTGATGCACAGCGTTGTCTCGCGCCAGCATTTCGAAATGGCCCGCCGCTTCAGGGCCATCAATTCCCGTTATGAAAAAGGCCGTGATCTGGTGCAGATTGGTGCCTACGCCAGCGGCTCTGACCCGGGACTCGACGAGGCCATCCGTTTGCATGAGGGTATGTCAGCTTTCCTGCGTCAGGACATGTATGAGGCCGCCAGCCTACGGGACAGTACCCAGGACATGTTGACCGCCATGGGCAGTCGCGAGGCCTGGGTATGAGCCCGGCCAAAGGGGCACAGGCGCAATGTCTGGCGTAAAAAGTGTCTTGCTGGCCATCCAGGTGGCCACCCTGCGTCGCGACCAGGCAGCTGCTGCTTTGATGCAGTTGCAACAGTCGCAGGCCTTTGCGCGAGAGCAGATGAGCCAGCTTCAAACCTATGCCGACGAAACCGAGGCCCGTTGGGCCAAGGCTGCTCAGATCAGCGTGACCCCTGAAATGATGCGGCATCACTACCAGTTCATGGATCGCCTGCACCAGGCGGTGATCTTGCAGGAGGGGGTCCTGGGGCAGTGGGGCAGCAAGGTCGAACGCGCGCGCAAACACTGGCTCGAGACAGAGTTCAGAGTCACCAGCTTGAAGCAGGTCCTGAAAAATAAGGAAGCTGAATTAGCCGTGGTCCAGGGGCGCCGAGAGCAAAAAGAGATGGATGAATTTGCCGCCATGCAAACCCGGCGTACCGCACAGCAGAATCTAGAAGAGGATCGACGATGAGTATCGACATAGCCGCCCCGCCAAGCCCCCAGCCCAAGGCTGCCAGCGCTGGGCTGGGACCGAACGGCAAGCTTAAGGCGGGTCCGCAAGACGGCGCGTCGGTTGACGACTCAAGCAGTTTCTCCACGCTGCTTGCCGCGTCGACCGAGGAAACTGTTGACCCTGAGCAGGCCGCACGGGATGCTTTACCGGATGTCGCCAAAGAACAGGCTTCCCTGATCATGCCACCGGCAAATCCGCCAGCACTGGATCTGGCCGCTTTGCTGGCTCTAGCCGGTCAGGCCGATGCCCTTCGAGCATCAGCCGGAACTGCAGCGCTGCCTAACCCAACGGCTATTGTTACTGCCAATGTTGTTGCGATGCCAGTGTTGGCCGACGCCCTGACCGGCGGGCCGATGGCACACCGTGCAACAGTTCCTGGTAGCAAGCATGGGCTGCCGACGGTCACGCCAGGCGAGGCCACTGCGTCAATTGCAGGTGGCGCCGCTGCTGGCGCTGCAGTCAAGGTGTCACTGCCGGCCGGAAAAAACGCTGTGACTGACCCAGTGTCGGTAACGCCAGATCAGACAGACGGACGCCAGTTGGCCGCATCAGCCGCACGGGCCGCTGAAAAACTGGAGACCCATGGCGCGCGTCTGGAAGCTTTTTCCCGGGAGCCAGCGTTGGCCGGCCTATTGGCCGCCAGTGGCCTGGGAGACGGGCTCATTCGGCAAGCGGGTGCGAACTCAGACAAACCCTCGGGGCGATTGGCCTTAGCCAGCTTTGAAGGCCTGGGCGGCGCGATGCAAGCAACCACCGGGGCGCCCGGAGAGGTCATGGTCCCACCCGAAGTGGTGACTGTGCAGACCACCGACTCCCTGTTGGCGGACACGGTGAGTTACTGGGTCAGTCAAGGCGTTCAAAAGGCAGAGTTGAAGCTCGACGGCTTCGGCGCTGAACCGATTGAGGTCAGTATTTCCCTTGCGAATGGGGAGGCTCAAATCGGTTTCAGGACCGATCGCGCCGATGTGCGCCAAGTGATTGAGGGCGCCATGTCCCATCTTAAAGAGCTGTTGGCCAGCGAGGGGCTGGTGCTTGCTGGGGTCTCGGTCGGCACGTCGGGCCAGGACCGCGGCGGGGCCCAGGCCCAGCGTGAGCGCACTGGCGCGAGGCAAAAAGGAGTCAGCCTGGTGGAGCCGGATGTCGCCCTGGCCGCCCCGCGCGCCCGAGCTGTATCGGGTCGAAGCGTGGACTTATTCGTGTGAAAGAAGGGTTGATCGGCTCGATAGGCTGGCTTTTACGGGGTTGATCCTGACACTGTGCGTGTCAATGTGTTCAATAATAGGTCTTCAACCTGTTGTTCCTAAGGAAAAAAAGTGGCTACCAAAGCTGATGCCGACAAGCCCGCCGCCGACGAATCTGCCAAGGCAAAGCCCAAAAGTAAAAAGCTTTTGTTGATTGGCGGTGTTGCGGTGTTGGTTCTAGCGTTGGTCGGTGGCGGGGCTTTTTTCCTGCTGAGTAAAAAAAATGCATCGGATGAAGACGGCGAAGAGGTCGCGAAGGTGGCACCCAAAGGGCCTCCAACCTACCTGGCGCTAGACAATATGGTGGTTAATTTGGCTGATCCGGGCGGTGAAAAGGTAGCGCAGATCGGCATCACCCTTGAGCTGGCCGACTCAAAGGCCACGGAAAAGGTGAAACCTTACATGCCCTCCATCCGCAGTGGTGTTCTGTTGCTGGTGTCGCAGCGCACGGCGCAAGAATTATTGGCTATTGAGGGCAAGGAAAAGCTCGCAGCAGACATTCTGCTGGAGGCATCCAAGCCCTTTCAGACAGCACAGGACACGGTGGCAAAGCCAAAGAAGGACGCCGCAAAGAGCAAAAAGAAAGCGGCTGAGAAGGCCCCGGCGGACGACAGTCCCGTGCGGAGTGTGCTTTTTTCGAGCTTCATCGTCCAGTAACTTGGAATTTCCCAGGCACTTATGAGTGAATCTTTTCTCTCCCAGGAAGAAGTCGACGCGCTGCTGGAAGGCGTGACCGGCGAAAGCCAGAAGCTGTCTGAAGAGCTGCAGGATCAAGGCGAGGTTCGGGCTTACAGCATCTCCAGCCAAGAGCGCATTGTTCGCGGGCGTATGCCCTCGATGGAGATCGTCAATGAACGCTTTGCCCGCAATCTGCGGGTGGGCCTGTTCAATATGATTCGCCGGAGCCCTGAAATTTCTCTGGGACCGGTGGCCGTGCAGCGTTACAGCGCTTTTTTGCGCGAATTAGCGGTGCCCACCAATTTCAACATCATGGCGATCAGGCCCCTGCGCGGTAGCGGCCTGATTGTGTGCGAACCGGCCTTGGTGTTCGGCATCATCGAGATGCTCTACGGCGGCGTCGGCAAGTTCAAGACAAGGATTGAGGGGCGCGAGTTCTCACAGACTGAGCAGCGCATCATCAACCGCTTGGTGGGGGTCATCACCGAAGAGTACAAAAAAGCTTGGAAGGGCATTTACCCGCTTGAGCTGGAGTACCAACGTTCTGAAATGCAGCCGCAATTTGCCAATATTGCCACGCCCAGTGAAATTGTTGTGTCAACACATTTCCAGGTTGAAATTGGTGACATCACGGGCGCGATTCATTTCTGCATGCCGTATGCGACTTTAGAGCCTATTCGCGATGTGTTGTATTCGTCCACACAAGGCGACTCGGTCGAGGTGGATCGGCGTTGGGTGAACGTGCTGACGCAAGAAATTCAGGCAGCCGAAGTGGTGCTGGTGGCCGAGTTGGCCCGTGCCAATGCCACCATTGAGCAGCTGATGGCGATCAAGCCCGGTGATTTCATCGAACTAGACCGCAAATCAAAAATCGAAGCCACGATTGCTGGTGTTCCTATATTTGAATGCCACTATGGTACGCACAACGCCAAATATGCGTTGAAAATTGACAGAAGTTTGCGAGGCAATGACCTTGCTTGGATGGGAGATAAACATGGCAATTGACGAAAACACGACCGAAGACGACGGCATGGCCAGTTGGGCGGAGGCGCTCCAAGAGCAACGCTCCCAGGAGGCTGGAGGCATTGAGCCAGGCGGCATTCTGTCCGGAGAGCCATCGCGCGCGTTCTCGGGTGCGCCGCCCTCTAGTGAGATACCCATCAGTGATATCAACCGGGTGCTGGATATCCCGGTGCAATTGTCGGTAGAGTTGGGTCGCACCCGGGTTCCGATCAAGCACATTCTGCAGTTGGGTCAGGGTTCGGTGGTTGAGCTCGACGCATTGGCTGGCGAACCCATGGACGTGCTGGTTAATGGCTATTTGATCGCCCAGGGCGAGGTGGTGGTGGTGAACGACAAATTCGGCATTCGGTTGACGGACGTTGTCACGCCGTCGGAGCGTTTACGTCGGGTCAGCAAAGGATGACGCTCTCATGACGCAGACGCTGGGGTGGGTCGCTGTTTTCGTTTTTTTATTGGCTTTATTGCCCATGGGCGTGAAGTGGCTGAAGCAGCGTGCACTGGGCAGCGTGGCGGGAGCAAGCTCGGCAGCCAAAATAGTGTCGGTCTTGGCGGTCGGCCCTCATCAAAGGGTGGTGACCGTCGAGCAGGGACCAGACCATGCCCGCGTGCGGCTAACTCTTGGAGTCACGGCGCAAACAATCACCTTGCTGCACAGCACCGACCTGAGTGCGGAGCCACAGGCATCGGCGGTGGTGGCGCTCCCTGATCCAGGGCAAGTGTGATGGCGCAATCCATGGTGATCAGGCGATATTTTGGTTGGCTGTGGTCTTCTTTCGGGCTTAAGCTCGTCGCCGCGGGTGGTATCGCCCTGGTCGGCCTGTCGGCATCATGGGCGCAAACGGCCGGACAGTTGCCCTTGCTGGTGGGCACTGGGGCGTCTGGCATGAGTTTTTCAGTGCCAGTCCAGACCTTGCTGTTTTTTACGGCCCTCTCGTTTCTGCCGGCAGTGCTGCTGATGATGACCGGGTTTACCCGGATCGTGATTGTTCTGTCACTCTTGCGCCAGGCTTTGGGCACCCAGTCTGCGCCCCCGAACCAGGTCATTGTGGGCTTGTCGCTGTTTCTAACTTTCTTTGTCATGGGCCCGACCTTGGACAAGGTGTACAACGATGCCTACCTACCTTACTCCAAAAACGCGATGCCGTTTGAGCAGGCCCTTGAAAAGGCAGAGGCGCCAATGCGCCTGTTCATGAGCAAACAAACGCGTCAGTCGGACCTGGCGCTGTTTGTCCGGCTCGCCAAGCTCGAGCCTGGAACCAATGCCCAGACTGTGCCCATGCGTGTTCTGGTGCCTGCATTTGTCACCAGTGAGCTTAAGTCGGCATTTCAAATTGGCTTCATGATTTTTATCCCATTTCTTGTGATCGATATCGTGGTGGCCAGTGTGCTGATGTCACTGGGCATGATGATGCTGTCCCCCGTACTTGTGGCCTTGCCGTTCAAATTGATGCTGTTTGTGCTGGCAGATGGCTGGAACCTGCTGATTGGTTCTTTGGCTTCGAGCTTTGCTGTTTGAGGGGCGGGCATGAACGCACAGATGGTTTTGACCATGGGCCAGGAGGCCTTGCTGATGTTGCTGATGGTGTCAGCCCCTGTCTTGGGCGTGGTGTTGCTGGTCGGTTTGGTCATCAGTCTTTTTCAGGCGGTTACTCAGATCAACGAGGCGACCCTGGCGTTTGTGCCTAAGTTGGTAGCGGCCGTGGCGGTGTTCGCCATGGCCGGGCCGTGGATGCTCAATATGCTGGTGGAGTACATCCGTCGCGTGATCGAAGCGATCCCGGGTGCGGTAAGCTGACTGGCGCCTGCGAGCCATGATTTCCCTGACCGAAAGCCAAATCGTGGCTTGGCTGTCGCCGCTGATTTGGCCATTTTTACGCGTACTGGCTGTCTTCACGTCGGCCCCTATTTTTTCCTCTAGAGCATTCCCTTTGCGGGCGCGGGTTGGGCTGGCACTGTTGATTGCCATTGCGGCCCAGCCAAGTTTGTCGGGACAGCCGGTAATTAGCATTGCCAGCCCAGACGCCTTTGGTGCCGTGGTCCAACAGGTTGGCATTGGTTTGGCCATCGGTTTTACTGTGAGGCTTGTCTTTGCGGCGGTTGAACTCGCCGGAGAAGTTGTCGGCTTTCAAATGGGATTGAACTTTGCGTCCTTCTTCAATCCATCGCTCAACACCCAATCCAGCGCGGTCGCGGCGTTCTTTGGCCAGATGTCGACTTTTCTGTTCATCGTCATGAACGGGCATCTGATGATCCTGATGGCGGTCATCAAGAGTTTTGAGGCTTTTCCAGTGGATCAAAATTTCCTGGCTGCTCTGTCCAGCTTGAAACTTTATACGCTGGGCGCGGACCTGTTTGCGACAGGTCTTTGGATTGCCTTGCCGATGATTGGCATGCTCATGTTTGTCAACCTGGGTTTGGGCATTGTGTCTCGTGTTGCCCCGCAAATGAACATCTATGCAATTGGCTTTCCAATCACACTGACCGTTGGGCTGATTGGCATCACCGCCACCTTGCCTATGCTGGATCAGCCCATGATGGCCCTGATGGAGCGCGCCATCGATCTCTTTGCCAGGCGTTGACGGGACGCTACACCAAACCGTTACGAATGGCGTATACAGTGAGCTCGGAGTTGTTGCCGAGTTTGAGTTTTTCCAGAACTCGGGAGCGGTAAACGCTGACTGTCTTGGGGCTGAGCATCAGTTCTTCCGCGATGTCCGAAAGGCGCTTTCCCGAAGCGATCTTAAGCAGGGTTTGCAGCTCACGTTCCGACAGGGCAGCATGCGGGCTTTCGTTTTCGGGCGTGCGCAAACTCTCGACCAACATGCTTGCGACATCGGCGGTGACGTACTTCCGTCCCTGCGCGACGGTCCTCACGGCCTGGACGAGCTCGGCTGGATCACCCGCTTTATTCAAATAACCCTGGGCACCTGCACGCAAGCATCGGATCGCGTACTGGTCTTCCGGAAACATCGAGACAATGAGCACCCTAATCGGCGAATCCGACTCGCGCAGGCTTGATAGGACCTCTAAACCGCCTCGCCCGGGCATGCTAAGGTCCAGCACCAGAACGTCGCATGCTGCATTCCTGATTGCCTCACGGACTTCGGCATAGTTGGACGCTTCTCCGGTGATTTGGATGTCGACAGCTTCGGACAAAGTTTCACGAATGCCGCGCCGGACCATGGCGTGGTCGTCGCACAAAATGACGCGGATCATGTCAGTCAGTCTCCTGGTTCATCGCGCCTGCGGACGCGGGCAGTGGCACCGACAAAATAATGGATGTGCCCTTATTCTCGAAACTGCTGATGTCCAACCAGCCTTCGACTGTTTTGGCGCGCTCTTGCAGGCCCCGAATGCCAAATGACTTTGGTTTGGCAAGTTCTGCCTGGGCGATGCCCTGCCCATTGTCCCGGACCTCCAGGGTCAGCACGTCTTCGGCGTCTGACAATTCAATGTTGACCAAATCACAGATGGCGTGCTTGCTGATATTGGTTAGGGCTTCCTGGGCGGTTCTGTAAGCCACCAGTTGCACCGCCGTGGGAATATCCCTTGAGCTGTCGAAGGCGTTAACCACGGTTTTGATGGCGGTTCGTTTTGTGAAACTTTCCGCCAGCCATTGCACGGCTGCTGCCAAACCCTGGTCGAGAATGGCCGGCCTGAGGTCTTTCATTATTCTCTGGCTGGCGTCGAGCGCGTGGCCCAGCATCTCTTTGGCCGACTGAAGGTGCGCCTGAGCAGCCTCATCCGAACTATGCCGCTCGATCCAGGACAGGTCAAAACGCACTGCGGCCAGCGCGCCGCCAATGTCGTCGTGTATCTCCCTGGCAATGGCGGCGCGCTCTTGCTCAATGGTGGCTTGAAGATGCTCGGCAAATTCGGCAAGGCGCCTTTGAGAGAGCGCCAACTCGGTGTCTGCGGCGTCCTTTGCCCTTCGAATCGCGTGCAATTCCAACACACGCCGGATGGTAGGGGCCAGTTTGGCCACGTCATCTTTGGCAAGGTAATCGCTCACGCCCAGCTTGATGGCGGCCACTGCAGCCGATTCGCCTATAGCCCCAGAGAGCAAAACAAAGGGTGGGCGCTCTGCTTGATGTTGTAACACCTCCCAGGCGTCCAGCGCTGTAAAGCCCGGTAGGCGGTAATCCGCAAGAATGACATCGAAGTGCCGCAGCCCAAGCTGTTCTGCGAAGTCTTCTAGACTTTCTACGCGCAGTAATTCAAATGTTTCACCTGTACGCGCGAGAGCACGGCGCACCAGATCATGGTCGACCTCAGAATCCTCCAAATGCAGGACGGTTAATGTTGTTTCGGTTGCAGGTTTTTGATGCATGATGAACGGTATGATTAGACACTATGCGTGGCGCAATCTGACGCTCGCTAGTTCGGCGATGTTTCAAAGGCGACAAATCTGCTGGTAATGCAGAGGGGCGACAAGCTGCGGCGGCGGGCAATATAGGGTAAGGGAATGCAGGAGTCAGTTACATCGGAGTCAGTGCCCTCGGTAGAGGTCCCCGTGATGTTGGTCGCAGAGGTCCAGGACTCTCTGCTTATGGTCGTTCACGACTTGACCCGGCTTGATGGGCTGCTTGCCCACACGATGGAGAACCTGATGCTCCGTTTCTCGAGTGCACTCTCGCATTTGGAAAGCGCCCAGCTCGCGGGGGGCATAGACCTGAATGCTGCGCGTGGTGCCATGAGCGCGGCTGTCATCGAGTTGCAGTTTCAGGATATTGCATCGCAGTTGATTGCGCACTCCACGAAGACGCTTCAAGGCTGTGCCTATCGCTTGGCTGCCGAGTCCATGGGGTCAGAAGATGGCGAAGCGGTGCCTTTTATCGACGATACCTCCGAGCGCCCCAACCCAGTGACCCAAGACGAAATGGACGCTGGGTCCATCGAGCTTTTTTAGCCCTTGGTTCGAAATAATTTTAGTAATAGTTGGAGCTGTGTATGGCCTTTATTCTCGCGGTTGATGATTCGCCGTCCATGCGTAAGATGGTCTCCTTCACGTTGACCGGTGCTGGTTACCAGGTGGTAGAGGCTGTCGACGGTGTGGACGCCTACGAGAAGGCGCTAATGCAGTCGTTTGACTTGGTGCTGACAGATCAGAATATGCCAAGGCTTGACGGTTTGGGACTGACTCGGAAATTGAGGGAGCACCCCCAATTCAGAACGGTGCCAATATTGGTCTTGACCACGGAGTCCAGTGATTTGATGAAGCAGGCGGGCCGGGCGGCGGGAGCAACGGGTTGGTTGGTGAAGCCATTTGACCCAGCGCGACTGCTTGAGGTCATCAAAAAGGTCATCAAGTAGTGAGCCCCATTGGCGCTCAATCGCATTGCCACAAGGAGTAGATTGACATGTCAGATGTACAGCAACACGGGGGCAGCGCGGAGGGCGACTTCGATCTGACACAGTTTTATCAGATTTTTTTCGAGGAAGCCGCCGAGAATCTGGACATGATGGAGCAGATGCTGCTAAGCCTTCACCTTGAGACTGCAGACGACGAGGAACTCAACGGTATTTTCCGTTGTGCTCATTCGGTCAAGGGTGGTGCGGCGACATTCGGTTTCGCGGACGTAGCCGGATTGACGCATCAGATGGAGTCATTATTGGATCGTTTGCGGCGGCATGAGATCCAGCCTAATGCAGCTATGGTGGATGTCTTACTACAGTCGGCCGATGTGTGCCGCAGCCTCTTGGCACGCCATCAGGCGGGGGACGTTGGCGAGTCTCCATCTAGCGAGGCGCTCGTGCAGCGCATTAGTGATCTGGCCGCCGGTGACGGTCAAAATTCCACACGAACCGCGGCGTCCGCGTCACTTGACCGACCGGTTCTGCCGGAGCCACAACCGATTGCAACTGAACTCGAACGAAAACTGGAAATCTTGGTGGGTCCGCTCAAGGACGTGGCGCAGGCTGAAGGCATACGCGAATTGTTTCGCGACATCCCAGGCTTGGGAACCATAGAGGCACTGTCTTGCGATCAGGCGGACATGCGGAAATACGCCGTGATCAGTTCGACATCCAGTGATGAACTGCTTGATTTGTTTGAGTTTCACGTTTCACGCAACCAAGTAGCCATCAAAGATGTGACCCGGACTGTGCCACCGGCACCAGTCGACGCAGTAGCAGTTTTCCGAGCAACTCAAGCGCTACCCGGAACAATGGCGCAGGACGATCCACCCCCTGGAACGCCTTTGGCGCCGTCGCCAGGTTTTGGTTTTTTTGATGGCGCGCCCGGAGCGCCGATGGTTCCCGCAGCCTCTCTGCCGACAACTGTTGAAAAAGCCCTGACGCAGGCGAAGACTATTGAAAAGCCCGTTGCGCCGCTGGCGCAAGTGGAGGCAGCCACCATTCGGGTATCAATCAGCAAGGTAGATCAATTGATCAATCTGGTGGGCGAGTTGGTTATCACGCAGGCCATGTTGGCTCAAAATAGCCGCGCGTTGGAAGCAGGCCAATTCCCGAAGTTGATGGCTGGCTTGGCTGACCTTGATCGCAATACACGGGATTTGCAGGAGTCGGTGATGTCCATCCGGATGATCCCGATGTCGGTGGTTTTTAGTCGCTTCCCGCGTATGTTGCGTGATCTGGCATCCAAGCTAGGCAAGAAGGTTGACTTTGTCACGATGGGAGAGTCAACAGAGCTCGACAAAGGACTGGTCGAAAAAATCACCGATCCCCTCACGCACTTAGTGCGCAACAGTTGTGACCATGGCGTGGAGATGCCGGACGAGCGGGTTCGTGCGGGTAAACCGGAAACCGGAACCATCACTTTGTCGGCAGCTCATCAGGGCGGATCAATTGTTATAGAAGTTCGCGATGACGGACGCGGCATGTCGCGCGAAAAAATCCTCAAGAAGGCGCGCGAACGAGGGTTGGATGTGTCAGATCAAATGCCGGATGCTGAAGTCTGGCAATTGATATTTGCCCCGGGTTTTTCTACGGCAGAAGTAGTCACAGATGTCTCTGGCCGAGGCGTCGGCATGGATGTTGTCAAACGTAACATCACGGCTTTAAACGGAACCGTTGAAATTGACTCTGCCGAAGGCTATGGGATGCGGGTATCCGTTCGCTTGCCTCTAACCTTGGCGATCATGGATGGCATGTCAGTGGGCGTTGGCAAAGAGGTCTATATGCTTCCGCTGTCCTCGGTAATTGAGTCATTTCAGGTCAAAGCCGATGCGATCAATACGGTCGGTCAAGGCGCGCAACTTGTCAAGGTGCGGGACGAGTACATGCCTGTGGTTGAACTGGAAAGAGTGTTTCAGATTCCTCGTGCAGAACGAGACAAACCCAGCGATATCATGGTGGTGATTGAGGCCGAGGGGAGTCGAGTTGCCCTATTGGTGGATGATCTTTTGGGTCAGCAGCAGGTCGTGGTGAAGAACCTCGAGTCCAATTATCGAAAAATCCCTAATGTCTCGGGCGCAACCATTCTTGGAGATGGCAAGGTTGCGCTGATTCTTGACACGGGTGCTTTGGTGCGGCGTTCACGCCATTGACTGTTCAGCGGATTAAGGACAACACATGACTCTAATGGGACAGGCGCAACACCAGGCTTTTGCCGGTGAGAGGGAGTACTTGACTTTTCGACTCGATCGTGAAGAGTTCGGTATTGATATTTTGAAGGTTCAGGAGATACGGGGTTACGAACCTCCTACCCGAATTGCTAATGCACCTAGCTTCATCAAAGGCATTTTTAACCTGCGTGGCACTATCGTGCCCATTGTTGATTTAAGGCTGAAATTTGACTGTCCAAGGTCAGAGTACGATAGTTCAACAGTGGTGATCGTCCTGAACCTGTCCAGACGAATTGTGGGTATCGTCGTCGATTCAGTCAGTGATGTGCTCACATTGCCAGCCGAAAACTTCAAGGCTGCGCCAGATATTGACACGATCATTGATCGCGAGGCTGTTGTGGGTCTGGGTTCATTGCGAGATCGAATGCTGATCCTGCTCGACATCGAGAAACTGATGGCAGGTCAAAGCATGGCCTTGGCATCAGATGCGACCAACTGATATTGTTGAGTCTGTAGGTCTTGCACCTATGACGATTTTCCGACGCAGTGAGCCACCTTGATTGCTAGCATGAATCGAACGCATCATATGGAGTCAGGAGGCGATGGCCTTGAGGCAAGAGAATTTGAATGGACAAATGCTGATTTTGATCGTGTTCAGGCGCTGATTTACCAGCGCGCCGGCATCAGCTTGCACAACGGCAAACACGCGATGGTTTACAGCCGCTTGTCTCGGCGCTTACGCGAAACCGGCCATCAGAGTTTCAAAGGTTATCTGGCTTGGCTCGATAGGCACGATGGCCCTGAGTGGCAGGAATTTGTCAACGCCTTGACCACTAACCTGACATCGTTTTTTAGGGAACAGCATCATTTTGAGACTTTGGCAGAGCATTTGCGCACACAGCCGGGTCGCACTTGGAAGCTATGGTGTAACGCGGCGTCAACGGGCGAAGAGCCGTATTCCATCATCATCACTGCCATAGAAACACTCGGTGCCAAGGCCAACGTTCATTTGACGGCCAGTGACATTGACTCCAAGGTATTGGCTACAGCGGCTAGAGCAACCTATCGTCATGACGGCCTCAAAGGCATGAGCTCTCAACGCTTACATCGGTTCTTTCTGAAAGGCAAAGGGAGCAACGAGGGTATGGTCAAGGTCAGGCCGGAACTAAAAACCTTGATTGACTTTGTGAATGTCAACCTGATCAAAGACGACTGGCCGTTCCGCGAACGTTTTGATGTCGTCTTTTGCCGAAATGTCATGATCTATTTTGACGCCCCGACACAGCGCAGGGTTTTGGAGCGAATTCATCGTGTCATGTCGCCCGGGGGCTTGTTGTTCGTGGGTCACGCAGAAAATTTCGGAGAGTCCCGCGATCTGTTTTTGCTGAAAGGCAAGACTGTTTATGAGCGACTTTAGCGGCGGTGAGATGGCAGCGCGATCATCGCGCGTCGAACAGTTCAGGGCCCAACCCCGTAGCCCAGGGGAAGCCTCTTTTTTTTACAGAGATCATCACTTTAAATATGACGCGGTCAAAGTGTTGCCCGGCGAGTACTTCGTGGCATCCGACGACATCCTGATCACGACTGTACTCGGCTCCTGTATCGCAGCATGTGTCTGGGACGGCAGAGCGCGCGCAGGCGGCATGAATCATTTCATGCTGCCTGACGGCGATGGAGGGGATGGCTTCGGTCGTTACGGCTCATATGCAATGGAACTGCTGATCAACGGATTATTGAAAAAGGGGGCCAAGCGTGAAACGATGCAGGCCAAGGTGTTTGGTGGCGCACAGGTCATGGCCGGGTTTACGACCATGAATGTGGGTGAGCGGAACACGAAGTTCGTATTGGACTACTTGATGACCGAGAGAATTCCGGTGGTGTCAAAGGATGTGCTTGACATCCATCCGAGGAAGGTTTGTTTTTTTCCGGTCTCGGGCAAAGCGCTCGTCAAGCGGTTGGCGCATGCTCATCCGGAGACGATCGTTGTTGAAGACCGCAAGGTCAATGCAGCGGTGGTTGCCCGGTCTAATGCGGGCGGCTCAGTCGATCTATTCTGAAGGCTCCCCCAGGTGAATAAAATTCGTGTCGTTGTGGTGGATGACTCCGCCTTGGTAAGGAGTCTACTGGCAGAAATTATTAATCGGCAACCCGACATGGTATGCGTAGGGGCTGCCAGCGACCCCCTCATTGCCCGTGAAATGATCCGGGAGTTGGACCCTGACGTCATCACCCTGGATGTCGAAATGCCCAAGATGGATGGCATTGAATTTCTCAGTCGGCTGATGAGACTCCGTCCTATGCCCGTTGTCATGATTTCAACCCTGACGGAGCGAGGCACTGAAGTCACCATGAGAGCCTTGGAACTCGGCGCGGTTGATTTTGTAGCCAAGCCGAAAGCCGGCCTCGCGGATGGGTTCAGTGCCTTGACGGCGCAGATTGTTGAAAAAATCAGAATTGCCGCTTCAGCCAAGGTCAAGCGTGTCGCCGTTCAAAATGCTGGCGCTGCGCAAGCCGGTGGCAGATCCCAATCGTCACCGCAGGAACTGAAGCTGCTGGGCTCGCGTGCACATGATAAATTGATCTTTATCGGCGCTTCAACGGGGGGGACCGAGGCCATCAAAGAAGTTCTTACGCGCCTTCCGGGGGATGCGCCGGCAATTTTGATCACGCAGCATATGCCCGCTGGCTTCACCCGCAGCTTCGCCCATCGCCTCGATACCTTGTGCGCCATGACAGTTAAAGAAGCCGAAGCTGGTGAGCGGATCCTGCCAGGCCGCGCCTACATCGCGCCCGGCGGTCGACAGTTTTCAGTTGAACGCCGAAGTGGCAGTCTGGTCGCTGTCGTGGAAGACTCCGCATTGGTGAACCGACACAAGCCCTCCGTGGAGGTGCTGTTTAAATCAGCTGCGCTAGCGGTAGGCAAGCATGCCATTGGCGTCATGCTCACCGGTATGGGCAGCGACGGTGCTCGGGCCATGCGTGAAATGAAGGATGCGGGTAGCTACAATATCGCCCAAGACGAAGAGAGTTCTGTCGTGTTCGGTATGCCCAGGGAGGCTATTGCTCATGGAGCCGCCAACGAAGTACTCCCGGTGACGTTGATCGCTGCAGCATTGCTGGCCTATCTCAAAAGCCCCTAAGCTGACCTGTCAGACTACTATCGGATGCTTAGCCCCCGACTAATGTCTGTGCGGTGGCCTAGGTCGGCCGGTTCGGCCTCTAAGTTGACTCTACTTCGTTTTTTAAAAAATTTGAAATAAACCGATTCAGAGGAAAAAAGCGCCAAAAAGCGTGTAATAATACGAGGCTTCGCTGATCACAGCGGGGCTGAAGAAGCCAATGGCCCAGGGCGGGAGTGGTGAGTTCATTAACAACATACAGCCGATAAGCGTGGGCGTTTGAAGGCGATTGCCATGTTCTT
>CAXNFT010000021.1:0-18407 GCA_964201255.1 Rhodoferax sp. | reverse complement strand
CGATGTGACTGATTTTTCGACGCCGGTTCAGACCGTGACGCTGTCGCAGGCGGGTGACCGGGTGCGCATGGTGATCGAGCCCAAGGGCACGTGGCAGCATTCTGCCTACCAGAGTGAGCGGCAATATGTGGTGGACATTCGGCCGGTGCGGGTTGACCCTGCCAAACTGACTGCCGGACCTGGTTTCAGTGGGCAAAAACTGTCGCTTAATTTCCAGAATATTGATGTGCGCGCCCTGTTGCAAGTGATAGCCGACTTCTCCAACTTCAACATCATTACCTCAGACTCTGTAACCGGCTCGGTCACCCTGCGCCTGCAGGACGTGCCCTGGGACCAGGCGCTGGACATTATTCTGCAGACCAAAAGCCTTGGCATGCGCAAAACCGACAATGTGCTGTGGATAGCCCCTAGGGAAGAAATCAGCGCCCGCGAAAAGCTGGACCTTGAGGCATCAGCCGCCCTGCAGGGCCTGGAGCCGCTGCGTACCCAGTCGTTCCAGATGAACTACACCAAAGCTGCCGAGGTGGCCGCGCAACTCACTGGCAGTGGCGCACCGACCGGCGCCAGCGTGTCCCGGCTGCTCAGCCCGCGCGGCAGTGCCATCTCTGAGGCGCGCACCAACCAGCTTTTTGTGACCGATGTCCCGGCCAAGCTGGAGCAAGTCCAGCAGCTGATCGCCAAGCTGGATATTCCGGTGCGCCAAGTGCTGATTGAGGCCCGCATCGTCGAGGCCTCAGACACCTTTGGCAAGTCGCTAGGCGTGCGTTTGGGTGGCAGCGATCTGCGCGCACCCCGTGGCGGGGACGGTGGCTACCAGGTGATTGGCGATAACCGCGTCGCCTTTGGTTCGAGCTACGCCAATGCCGTGGCCAGCAGTGGCGCTGGTGGCGCGGTGGATTTGACCAGTAACTTTGTCAACCTGCCAGCACTTGGCCAAGGCGGTTACAGCCCGGCGGCTTTTGCGGTCTCCATATTCAGCTCAGCCGCCAACCGCTTTTTGAACCTGGAACTGTCTGCGTTGGAGGCCGACGGCAAGGGCAAGGTGGTCTCCAGCCCGCGCGTGGTCACCGCCGACCAGATCAAAGCCCTGATCGAGCAGGGTACAGAGTTGCCCTACCAGGTGGCCTCTTCAAGCGGCGCCACGTCCATCGCTTTTCGCAAGGCTAACCTCAAGCTGGAAGTTACTCCGCAGATCACCCCCGAGGGCAGCATCATTCTGGACCTGGATGTGAATAAAGACAGCGTGGGTCAATCGACCCCTGCCGGTTTTGCCATCAACACCAAGCACATCAAGACTCAGGTGCTGGTGGAGAACGGTGGCACGGTGGTGATCGGTGGCATTTTTGAGCTGACCGAGTCCGACACTGAGACCAAGGTGCCATTGCTGGGCGATCTGCCGGGCGTGGGTCACCTGTTCAAGAACCGCTCCCGCGTCTCCAACAAGCAGGAGCTGCTGGTCTTCATCACACCCAAGGTGGTGGCGGATCGGGCGGTGTCACGGTGACGGTTGCCTTATCTCTAAGGAGCAGGGTCATGGGTGTATCCAGATTTTTCAGCTTGATCGGGTTGGCGCTTGGGCTTGGGGTGGGGCTGGTCGCCTGCGGTGGCGGCGGTGGCAACGCCGGCAGCAACCCGAATATTCCGGTTGATCCGGTGGTGAGCGCCGTCGTCAAAACCGCCAGCCTGGCGCTAACCCTGGTGGACGGCTCGGGCGCTTTGGTGGGCAACCGCGGGCTGTCGCAAACCGAATCGCGCTACCTGCGTATGGTACTGGCCGACAGCAGCGGCGCCGCCGTGCCCTTCAGCCGTGTTGCAGTGACGCTGGACTCAAGCAACGCTCGACTGGTCCCCGCAGCCGGGGTCGACCTAACCGACGCGGCAGGCGTCTTGTTGATGCGTATCTCGCCTGCAAATGTTACTGCCGCGGGCCCGGTGCAAGTGACAGCGGCCGCCACGGTGACTGGTGCCGCTGTGACCCAATCATTGGACCTGCAAATTGCCGCAGGTACGGTCACCCTCACGGGGATGAGTGCGTCGCCGGCCAACGTGCAAAACGGTCAGTCGGTCAACGTGGCGGTGAATGTACTGGTCAACGGCGCTCAGGCGGCGTCTAATGCCCTGGCGGTGGCGTTCACCAGTGGTTGCGGTACGGTTTCGCCGGCCTCCAGCTTGGTAGACGGCAGCGGCCGCGCAACCGGCGTGATCCAAACCGCCAATGCCGGCAATTGTTCGGTGCTGGCCACCGCTGCTGGTGGCGTGACCAGCAGCGCCGCATTTACGGTCACTGCGCCGCCTATTACCGGCATCCGCTTTGTCGGCGCCACGCCCTCGGTCATTTACCAAGCTGGTTCAGTGGGGGCCAATATTTCACTGGTGAGTTTCAAAGTTGTGGATTCGGTCGGGGCGGCTGTGCAGGGTCAAAACGTGACTGTCAGCCTGTCCAATACTGACGGCGGTATCAATTTTTGCGCCTCACCCTCTGTGGGCACTTCAGGCGTGGATGGTTTGGTGACCTTTTCGGTGTGTGCCGGTACCCTGCCTACCAATGTTCAGGTGCGCGCCGTACTCAACAGCAACCCCTTGATTACCACCAACTCCAACCTGTTGACCATACAGACCGGCGTCGCCTCGCAGCGCTTTTTTGACCTGGCGGCGAGCAAACTTAATTTTTATGCCGGTGGCCAGTTCACATCGCAGGTCAATGGCAACAGCGTTGATGTCACTGCCTACGCCGCAGACCGGCAGGGCAACCCGGTGCCGGACCGCACCAAAATCATCTTTGTGACCGAGGGTGGTCAGATCAATTCAAGCAGCCTGAGCAGCTGTGAAATCAGCGCTGGCAGCTGCACAGTCAGCCTGATTGGCCAGGCCTATCGGCCGCTTGGCTCGGCTGCCGCCAATGGTGACCCGCGCCCGGGGCGGGTCACAGTGTTGGCCTATACCGATGGCGAGGAGCATTTCATTGATGCCAACAATAACAACCGTTACGACGCAGGCGAACTGTTTGAAGACCTGGGCCTACCCTACCTGGACAAGGATGAGAGCCGCGCCTTTGTGGCAGCCTACACCAATCTGGTGACCGGCACCAACGACGGTGAGTCCTCTTACCCACTGCCAGCTGGTGCCTCGGGTGCGCTGGCCTGCCCAGTCAACTCCAACATTGGCCAGTCGGTGGCCGGTACCTGCAACGGTACCTGGGACGGCAACACCAAGGTCCGTCGCGCCTTGGTCATTATTTTCTCGGGTGGTGAGATCGGTCAGCCCGGTGGCTACGACGCCACTATTCCAGCCATCCGCCAGACCGAAGTGCTGGCTGCCAACGCCGGGGCCGTGACGGTGCGCTTGTCGGACTTCAACGGTAATCCTCTGCCGGCCGATGCTGCGCTCACAGTTCAAACCGTCCCCGCATTGGCCGCCGGCCAATGCTCTGCCACGCTGCAAGGCGCCACTGTGGGCAGCACCATCGAGCCCACTCAGCACACCGCCACGCTGAAGAGCTGCGTCACCGGGGACATGGTGCGATTTATCGCCACCGTCAGTGGGAGGGCGAGTTCCTTGAGTGTGGTTGTGCCTTGAGTGTGGTGAGTGCAGCCCATGAGGTGCCCGAGCCGGCCCGCATCGCCCTAGTCGGCCTCCCCGGTTCGGGCAAGACCACTATTGGCCGCCAGCTCGCACGGCGTTTGGAGCTGGAGTATTTTGATTCGGACCATGTGATCGAGCAGCGCATCGGCTGCTCGATCCGCACCTATTTTGAGCACGAGGGCGAGGACCGATTTCGCGAGGTCGAGTCGGCGGTGCTCGACGAGCTCACCCAAAAGAGTGGCGCCGTCATCTCCACCGGTGGCGGCTCGGTGCTGCGTGAAGTCAACCGACAGCGCTTGCATGAGCGCAGCCAGGTGGTGTACCTCAATTCGCATCCTGACGACCTGTTTCGCCGTTTGCGGCACGATGTAAACCGGCCTTTGCTGCAGGTGGCAGATCCGCTCACCCGGCTTCGCGACCTGCACGCGTTGCGTGACCCGCTTTACCGCGCCACCGCACATTTCATCATCGAGACCGGTCGGCCTTCTGTGGCCACGCTGGTGAACATGATCGTGATGCAACTAGAGTTATCGGGCGCGGTGCCTGGTCGCTAAGGTTTTGCCCGGGCTGCAGCCTCTAAACTCGCGGGCATGAACTTTTCTACATTACAGAAGGTCAGCATTGACCTGGCCGATCGCAGTTACCCCATCGTTATTGGCAGCGGCCTGCTTGACCAGCCGCAGACCTATACAGATTTGCCAAACGCCAGCCAGGCGTTGATCGTCACCAATACCGCGGTGGCGCGGCTCTACCTGCAGCGTTTGCGTGGTGCGCTGCAGGGTAAGTACCGCCAAGTTCTGGAGGTGGTGCTGCCTGACGGAGAACAGTATAAAAACTGGCAGACATTGAACCTGATTTTTGATGCGCTGCTGGGCCAGGGCTGCGACCGCAAGACGGTATTGTTTGCATTGGGTGGTGGTGTAGTGGGCGATATGACCGGTTTTGCCGCCGCAAGCTTCATGCGCGGCGTGCCCTTTGTCCAGGTGCCTACCACCCTTCTGGCCCAGGTCGATTCGTCAGTGGGCGGCAAGACTGCCATCAACCATCCGTTGGGCAAGAACATGATCGGCGCCTTTTATCAGCCGCAGCTGGTGGTGTGTGATCTGGACACGCTGCGCACGCTGCCGCCACGTGAGCTCAGCGCCGGGCTGGCGGAGGTCATCAAGTACGGGCCGATCGCCGATCTGGCGTTTTTGGACTGGATTGAGGCCAACTTGGACGCGTTGTTGGCGAGCGACCCGGCGGCCCTGGCCCATGCCGTCCAGCGCAGCTGCGAGATCAAGGCCTGGGTGGTGGGGCAAGACGAACGTGAAGCTGGCCTGCGTGCGATCCTCAACTTTGGCCATACTTTCGGACACGCCATCGAGGCCGGCCTGGGCTACGGCGAGTGGCTGCATGGCGAGGCGGTGGGTTGTGGCATGGTCATGGCGGCGGAATTGTCTTGCCGGCTCGGGCTGGTGAAGCGTGACTTTGTGCAGCGCCTTACGGCCTTGATCGCCAGGGCTGGTTTGCCGGTGCGGGGCCCGAAGTTGTCGGCAGAAGATAACGCTGGGCGCTACCTGGCAATGATGCGGCTGGATAAAAAAGCCGAGGCGGGCGAGATCCGTTTTGTGCTGATCGACGGGCCTGGCCGGGCTGCGGTGCGCACGGCGCCGGATGCGCTGGTACGGGAAGTTATCTCAAACAACTGTGATTGATGCCATCCACGAGTATGTTTTGCTTGTAAATTTTCCAACTTCGGTTTGTGACTGACACCTAAGTATTCTGCGATCAGGTTTGCAGCTTCGCTAGATGTTGGTGGTCATTTACTGCCCCTTTTTCCGCTGAGGTGGCGCTGATCTGTTACAGACAACCCGGGTGTGCGACAACATGCGGTGAGGCGCCCTGTATCTGACCGCTCTGTGCATCCGTTAATGTCCGGTGCCAGATTCGTCTCGCCATATGTCACTGGCGCCGACTTCAAATTAGCCAGCCAGCTAGCCAGCCTATTCTTGTGGGCCAGCTCGACGCCCTTTGACCGTTCGCTGTATGCGGGACCGCATGCATCGATGTTGGGCAAGTCAAAAATCGTCAACCGCGTCCGCACCAACGTGCCAGTGACTTTGACAACGCAAAGTAGGATTTTCGGAGGTTCCTGTGAGAACTGAAAAGATTCTGCATTAAGAGTGTCAATGTTAATATGGCACTTATGGTGTTATTTAAAAAACACGGTTTTTAGGGCTGCACGGTATCGATGAGAGTTGTTAAGCGGGTACTTCTTGCAATGTTTTGGGTCCGTCGCCTCCTAGCGGCGGCTGCCTGCCTGTTGGTCGTAGCTTGTGGCGGCGGGGGCGGTCCAGAGTCCATCGTTGCCATGTTCAGCACGATGCCTGCGGCGGTCACACTCGCGGTGGGTGAAACACCGGTCTACACCATTGGCGGAGGCACCGCTCCCTACACAGCCAACAGTTCCAACCTGAATTTCGCCTCAGCCACCGTCAGCGGAAAAACCCTGACGATCCTAGGCAAGGCTGCCGGCACGTCCACTGTCACCGTGTTCGATGCCACGGGCAAGTCGTTGGGCACGGTTGCCACCGTCGGCTCTTCATCTGCGGTGGTGCCCCTTTTCGTCGCCGCACCCGAAGCCGTCACGGTGCCGCTGAGCACAGCGATAAGCTATGCCATCAGCGGCGGCGGCGGCCCCTACACCGCGAGCAGCAGCAATGAGGCAGTCGCTCTGGTATCAGTTAATGGCACCAGCTTGTCGATCGTCGGTTTAGCGACCGGTGTGGCACAGGTCAGTATTTTTGACGCGATGGGCGAGACCAAGGTCGTCAACGTGACCGTAGGGTCCGGGAACGCCGCCATCGCCCTTTTCACGACTGTGCCTGGTACGGTCACTATTGGCGTAGCGGACAAGCCGGTGTACACCATTGGGGGCGGCACCGCGCCATACACAGCAAGCAGTACCAACGCCGGGTTGGTCAAGGCGACCGTCAGCGGCACAAGCTTGACGCTTGAGGGTGTTGCAGCCGGCACTGCGCAGATTCAAATTTTTGATGCGACCGGTACGTCGCGCTCAGCGACCGTCACGGTCGGCTCTGGTAGTGCTGCCGTCGCCCTGTTCATGACCGCACCCAGCACGGTGACGGTAGCACCGGCTGCGGTCGCGACTTACGCCATTGGAGGCGGCACGGGGCCGTACACGGTGAGCACCAGCAACGCCGCGTCTGCGACGGTGGCTGTGGCGGGCTCGACGCTGAGCATCACCGGCGGGGTGGCGGGCACGGCGCGGGTGACGGTGTTTGATGCGGCCGGAGCGTCTGTCAATACGCTGGTGACGGTGAGCACGGGTAACACCCCGAATGCTCTGTTTGTGACCGCGCCCAGCGCGGTGAGCCTGGCCCTGGGGACCCCGCAGACCTACACCATTGGTGGCGGCACGGCACCTTATTTAGTCAGCACCAGCAGTGCTGGGGTGGTGACAGCGGCGGTGAGCACGGGCACCACCCTGACGCTGACGGGTGTGACGGCGGGGACGGCGCAAGTCGTCATCTTTGATGCCACGGGCAACTCGGTCAGCGTGAGCGTGACGGCGACCACGACGGCGCTGTTCATGACCGCGCCCAGCGCGGTGACGGTGGCGCCTGGCGCGACGGCGGGCTACACCATCAGTGGCGGCACGAGTCCCTACACGGTGAGCAGCAGCAACGGCGCGGCGGCCTCGGCGGTCATCACGGGCACCAACCTGAGCATCACGGGTGTTGGCGCAGGCGCGGCGCAGATCACGGTGTTTGATGCCCGGGGTGTGCAGGTGAGCACGGTGGTGACGGTGAGTGCGGGCACGAGCACCGCCCTGTTCATGACCGCACCCAGCACGGTGACGGTAGCACCGGCTGCGGTCGCGACTTACGCCATTGGAGGCGGCACGGGGCCGTACACGGTGAGCACCAGCAACGCCGCGTCTGCGACGGTGGCTGTGGCGGGCTCGACCCTGAGCATCACCGGCGGGGTGGCGGGCACGGCGCGGGTGACGGTGTTTGATGCGGCCGGAGCGTCTGTCAATACGCTGGTGACGGTGAGCACGGGCCCGGCAGCGACCCTCTACATCACGGCACCGGTGGCTGTGACTGTCAGCCTGGGCGGTACGGGCGATTACTTTATTGGTGGTGGCGTTGCGCCATATCGGGTCAGCAGTGCCAACACCTCGGTGGCAACAGCCGCGGTGGTTTCCGGGACCACCCTGAGCATCACTGGCGTGGCATTGGGCAGCGCGCAGGTGACCGTGTTTGATTCCGCTGGCAGTGCGGTGAGCACCACGGTGACCATCAGTACCGGCGCTCCCACCACTGCGCTGTATGTCTCAGCGCCCAGCGCGGTGACGCTGGCACCTGCTGCGGCCCCCACCTACACCATTGGTGGTGGCTCAGCCCCTTACTTTGTCAGCAGCAACAACAATGGTGTGGCCACGGTCGGTGTGGTCGGCACCACCTTGACCATCACCGGCGTCGCCAATGGTGTGGCGCAGATCAATGTGCTGGACTCGACAGGCGCGGCAGTGCGGATTACGGTAAATGTGGGCAGTGGCGGTACGGGGTTGTACATGACCGCGCCTGGTGCGATCTCGATGGCGCCGAGCACGGCCTTACCTTTCACGATTGGCGGCGGTACGGCACCCTACTCGGTCAGCACGGGCAATGCGGCGATTGTTACCGCCAGCGTAACGGGGTCGGTGTTGACCATCAACGGCGTGGCGGCGGGCACGGCACAGGTGGTGGTGTTTGATGCCACCGGTAGTTCAGTCTCGACCACTGTAACGATTGGCTCCAGCACCTCAGCTGCCCTTTATGTGACGGCACCCGATGGAGTCACCATGACGGTTGGCACCACCGAGACCTACACGCTGGGCGGCGGTACATCGCCCTATGTGCCAGTCAGTAGCAACAGCGGTGTCGCGGTGGCAAGCTTGGTTGGTGGCAATCGTGTCAGCATTGCAGCAGTGAGTGCCGGTACAGCACTGGTCGCCATCTTTGATGCCAATGGCAATTCGACTTCGGTCGCTGTGACCGTGGTTGGGACGTCATCGGCGGCACTGTTCACCACGGCGCCGGCGGCGGTCACCATCAGTACCGGGGGGGCTCGGGATTACACCGTGGGTGGCGGTAGTGGCACTTACAGTACGCCGGTCAGCAGCAACCAGGCGGTGGCGTCGGCCAGCTTGGTGGGCTCAACGCTCACCGTCAATGGCTTGACGGGCGGCAATGCCACCATCACTGTGCGCGACTCACTCAATGCCACGGTCACGTTCAATGTGACGGTTGGATCAGGTGCCGCGCTGTTTACCTCTGCACCGGCTGCGGTCACACTGGCTATTGGGGCGACGCCCAGCTACACAATTGGCGGCGGTGCACCGATTACCGGTGTGGGGACGCTGCCCTATGTCACCAGCAGCAGCAACGCCGGCGTGGTGACGTCTGTGGTGAGCATGGTGGGTACCACGCCAACATTGACGCTGACAGGCATAGCCGCTGGCTCGGCGGTGGTCAATGTGCTGGACTCTACTGGGTCGCTGTTGTCCATCAGCGTCACAGTGGGTTCGGGCGGCGGCGGTGGTGCTGCTTTGTTCACCACGGCACCTAGTACGATCACGATTGCCAATGGCGCTGCCCCGGTTTACTCGGTGGCCGGTGGTACCGGCCCCTACACGGCGACCAGCAGCAACCCCGCCGTGGCGACAACGCCGACTGGCGCGTTGGTAGGTGGTGTACTCACCATCAACAGCGCTGGCCCGGGGTCCACCAACGTGCTCATCGTTGATGCCGTCGGCGCTTCGGTGACGATTGCTGTAACGGTCACCCCTGCTGCCACCACGCCACTGGTGGTGACGCCGAGTACGGTGACTGCCAATGTGGGCGATGTGCTCAGCTTTACCATCAGCGGCGCATCCCCGGCCTACAGCATTGCCGTAAACAATACCAGCGTTGCAACCACGTCTGCTGCGGCGGTGGCCACCAGTGGTGGGTCCTTCACGATCACGCTTAGAAATGTGGGGGCCACCACGGTTGCGATCACCGATTCACTCGGTCAGACCACCACCTTGGCGCTGACGGTGAATGCGACAGCGACCACGCTGCGACTCTCGCCCAGTGCGATTACTGTAGGTGAGAATTTCGCTGGGGCGGTGGCGCTGAATATTTATGGGGGCACGGCGCCTTACTCGGCGTTTACCGATGATTTAGTGCTCTCGAGTGTTTCGCTCGTTCCAATCGCGGGCAATGTGTTTACCGTGGGGCTCGGTACCAAAGGTAATCGATGCATCAGCTCGATCGACAACACTGATCCGGCAGCACCGGTCTACACCCCCTATGGCACCGTGCCGGTCACCCTGACGGTGGTCGATAGCTTGGGGGCATCGGCCACTGCAGTCATGACGATCAGGGATAACGGCGTTAGTGGTACATCTCCAGACAATTGCTAACCGTTAAGATTGGGCCATGACCCTGGCCCCCTACGCCTGCCACCCAGACCACTCGCGGGGCCGTCGGTTTACCCAGCTGCCAGCGCCCACCCGCACCGAGTTTCAGCGGGACCGCGACCGCATCGTGCACAGCACGGCGTTTCGGCGGCTGGTGTACAAGACCCAAGTTTTCCTCAACCACGAGGGCGACCTGTTTCGAACTCGGCTCACCCATTCTTTGGAAGTGGCGCAGTTGGGGCGCTCTATGGCGCGCTCGCTTGGGCTCAATGAAGACCTGGTCGAGGCGATTGCGCTGGCGCATGACCTTGGCCACACGCCCTTTGGCCACGCCGGGCAAGACGCGCTCAATGCCTGCATGCAGCCCTTTGGCGGTTTTGAGCACAACCTGCAGAGTCTGCGCGTGGTCGATACGCTGGAAGAGCGTTACCCGGAGTTTGACGGCCTGAACCTGTGCTTTGAGACCCGCGAGGGCATCCTTAAGCATTGCTCGGCGATCAATGCCCAGGCGCTGGAGCAACTGGAGCCTGGCGGGGTAGGGCGGCGCTTTCTGGCGCGGGGCCAGCCCAGCTTGGAGGCGCAGTTGTGTAACCTGGCCGACGAGATTGCCTACAACGCGCACGACATTGATGACGGCGTGCGCTCGGGCCTGATCACGCTGGCGCAGTTGCAGCAGGTGCCGCTGGTGGAGGATTTTCGGCGTCAGATCTTGGTTGAATTCCCGAACCTAGGAGAGCGCAGCCAGGGCC
The DNA here is from genome assembly GCA_964201255.1 of Rhodoferax sp. Lineage (GTDB taxonomy): Bacteria > Pseudomonadota > Gammaproteobacteria > Burkholderiales > Burkholderiaceae_C > Rhodoferax. The sequence continues at coordinate 7,622 of CAXNFT010000021.1, read as the reverse complement.
GGCGCCTGCTGTACGAGACCATTCGGCGCATGCTGAGCGCCCAGGTGTATGACGTGATGGCGGCCAGCAGCCAGGCCATTGAGCTCGCCGCCCCGGCGGATGTGGCGGCGGTGCGCCACCTGCCCGCGCTGATTCAGTTCAGTGAGGCCATGGCAGAGCGCTCCCAGATGCTCAAGACTTTTTTGCTTCATGAGCTGTACCGGCATCCCCGGGTGATGGACACCACCCGGTTGGCGAAGCAGGTGGTGCAAGAGCTGTTTGGGTTTTACCAGGCGCAACCCGCTGAGATGACTGAAGGCTTTTCAGCCCGCAGTGCAGCATTGGCAGGCGCAGCCGACCAGGCCGCCTCTCGCGCCCGCGTGGTCGCCGACTACATTGCCGGCATGACCGACCGATTTGCCACGCGCGAGCATGAGCGCCTCAGTGGCCAGCGCGTGCTGCCATGACGCTCGCCCAGCCACACCCCCAAGCTGCTCGGGTACAGCAGCACATGCAGCGCTGGTTGGAGCGCGCCGTGATTGGGCTGAACCTGTGCCCGTTTGCCAAGTCGGTGCACGTCAAGGGCCAGATCCATTACGCCGTCACCGCCGCCAGAGACGCCGCAGAACTGCTGGCCGAATTTCGCCAACAGTTGCTCGATTTGCAGGAGGCCGACCCAGCCGAGCGAGACACCACGCTGCTTGTGGCGCCTGAGGCCTTGCCTGATTTTTTGGATTTCAATGATTTTCTGGGGCGGACCGACCGGCTGCTGCGCAAACTGCGGCTGGACGGCGTGCTGCAGATCGCCAGTTTTCACCCGCAGTACCAGTTTGCCGATGCCGAGCCGGACGACGTGAGCAACTGCAGCAACCGCGCGCCTTACCCCACGCTGCACCTGCTGCGCGAAGACAGCATCGCTCGTGCGGTGCAGGCCATGCCCGATGCAGCCGATATTTTTGAGCGCAACCGGCGTACCCTCAATGACCTTGGTTTTGCCGGCTGGGCCTCGTTGGGCTTGGATAGTTCGCTATGAAAAAAGTAGCAAACAACCGCAATGTCGCTGGCAAGGCCCAGCACGCTGCGCCGGCGCCGGCGGGCGCGGTCAGCCAGCTGCCACCCGAGGTGCGGCCCGGTCAGTCGGTCGAGCTGTTGCAGGCCCTGCACATCCTCACGCGTGACGGCAAGCTCAACCAAGATTCGCGCCGCAAACTCAAGCAGGTCTACCACCTGTTCCAGTTCATCGAGCCGTTGCTGCTGGCGCTGCCAGACAAGCCCGGTGGCATCACCCTGGCCGACCATGGCGCGGGTAAGTCTTACCTCGGCTTCATTCTGTACGACCTGTTTTTCAAGGCGCGGGCCAGCGGCCACATTTACGGCATTGAGACCCGGTCGGAACTGGTGCAGAGCTCGCGCGAGCTGGCAGCCCAACTGGGCTTTGCGCGCATGTCGTTCTTGAACCTGAGCGTGGCCGAGTCAACCCATGTGGCCCAGTTGCCGGCACAGATTGACATCGTGACCGCGCTGCACGCCTGCGACACCGCCACCGACGACGCCATTGCCTTCGGCCTGGCCAAACAGGCTACTTATATGGTGCTGGCACCCTGCTGCCAGGCTGAGGTGGCCCGCGTGCTGAGCCAGCACAAGGCCCTGTCGCTGGCTCGCACCCCGCTGGCCGAACTGTGGCGCCACCCCCTGCACACCCGCGAACTCGGCAGCCAGCTCACCAACGTGCTGCGCTGCCTGTACCTGGAAGCGCGCGGCTACCAGGTCACCGTGACCGAGCTGGTGGGCTGGGAGCACAGCCTGAAAAACGAACTCATCATCGCGCGCCACACCGGCCAGCCCAAGCACAGTGCCGCCGAGCGCCTGCGCGCCATCCTTGCCGAGTTTGGCCTCAGCAGCCTACTCGCGTCACGCTTCCCCCTTTAATTGGCTTAAATTGGGGTCAGATTCCAATTAACATCGGGTTTTGCTTGAGCTAATTGGGGTCAGATTCCAATTAATAGATTCCAATTAATATCGGGTTTTGGCTTGTGAAGGAGATGCGATGGCCCGTCTGCCCCGGCTCACGCTGCCCGGCTACCCGCACCATGTGATCCAGCGCGGCAATAACCGGCAAGCTATTTTTGCGAGACTAGCCGATTACCAGCGTCTGTTGGACCTGCTAGACGACAACGCACGCCAGTTTGACGTTGCCATCCATGCCTATGTGCTGATGAGCAACCACTTTCACCTGCTGGTCACGCCGCAAAGCAGCGATGGCCTGCCGCAGATGATGCAGGCGGTGGGTCGGCGCTATGTGCGTTACTTTAATGACAGCCAGCAGCGCAGCGGCACGCTGTGGGAGGGGCGCTACCGCTCCACCCTGATCCAGACTGACCGCTACCTGTTGGCCTGCATGGCCTATATCGACCTCAACCCGGTGCGCGCCGGCTTGGTGGCACAAGCCAAGGACTACCCCTGGACGAGCCACGGTCATTACATTGGTCGGCGCGCTGACAAACTGGTCACGCCTCACCCATTGGTGTGGGAGCTGGGCAACACCCCGTTTGCGCGCGAGGCCGCCTATGCCGAACTGGTGCAGGCAGGCGTCAACCCCGTGCATCAGACCGCCTTGACCCAAGCGACCTTGAGCGGCTGGGCCCTTGGCGAGCCAGATTTTGTGGCAGATTTACAAAAGCGCACCCAGCGTCGCGTGATTAAAGGGCAGGCCGGCCGACCTCACGCCGCCAGTAATTTATAAGAAAAATGGCTCCAGGCCACGTCCCTATTCATTAGTTTGCTCTTGTTTTTGATATGTCCCTATTTTTCGGGTTCAGATAAAAATTTGAAATTAATTGGAATCTGACCCCAATTAAAGGACTTGGCACTTTTGTTGCAATGCAGTATTCTTCATCCCCCGTGCCAATAACAGGAGTGGGCCATGACGACGGCTGACGAAATTAACTATCTCAAAAACCATGGCTTGTACGCCAGCGAGCATGAGCATGACGCCTGTGGTGTCGGTTTTGTGGCGCACATCCGCGGCGAAAAGAGCCATGCCATTGTCAGCAACGCGCTCAAGATTCTGGAGAACCTGGACCACCGGGGTGCGGTCGGTGCCGACAAGCTGATGGGTGACGGCGCTGGCATCCTGATCCAGTTGCCCGATGCGCTGTACCGCGAAGAAATGGCGGCCCAGGGCGTTGTGCTTCCGGCACCGGGCGAATATGGCGTGGGCATGATCTTTTTGCCCAAAGAGCACGCCAGTCGCCTGGCCTGCGAGCAGGAGATGGAGCGGGCGATCCGGGCCGAGGGCCAGGTGCTGTTGGGCTGGCGCAACGTGCCGGTCAACCGTGAGATGCCGATGTCGCCCACCGTGCGGGAGAAAGAGCCGGTGCTACGCCAGGTGTTTATTGGCCGCGGAACCAATGTGATCGTGCAGGACGCGCTGGAGCGCAAGCTGTATGTGATCCGCAAGACCGCCAGTGCCGCCATCCAGAACCTGCAGCTCAAGCACAGCAAAGAGTATTACGTGCCCAGCATGTCCAGCCGAACCGTGGTCTACAAAGGCCTGCTGCTGGCCGACCAGGTGGGCACTTATTTCCATGATCTGGAAGACCCGCGCTGTATCTCGGCCCTGGGCCTGGTGCACGAGCGTTTCTCCACCCACACCGTCCCAGAGTGGCCGCTGGCCCACCCCTACCGCTACGTAGCGCACACCGGCGAGATCAACACCGTCAAAGGCAACTACAACTGGATGAAGGCGCGCGAGGGCGTGATGTCTTCGCCGGTGCTGGGCGCTGACCTGCAAAAGCTGTACCCGATCAGCTTTGCCGGCCAGTCCGACACCGCTACCTTTGACAACTGTCTGGAACTGCTCACCATGGCCGGCTACCCTATCAGCCAGGCGGTGATGATGATGATCCCCGAGCCCTGGGAGCAACACAGCACCATGGACGAGCGGCGCCGTGCTTTTTATGAGTACCACGCGGCCATGCTGGAGCCCTGGGACGGCCCGGCCAGCATCGTCTTCACCGACGGCCGTCAGATTGGCGCCACACTGGACCGCAATGGCCTGCGCCCCTCGCGCTACTGCATCACCGACGACGATTTGGTCATCATGGGCTCCGAATCTGGCGTGCTGCCCGTGCCAGAGAACAAAATCGTTCGCAAGTGGCGTCTTCAGCCCGGCAAGATGTTCCTGATCGATCTGGAGCAGGGCCGCATGATTGACGACGAGGAACTCAAAGCCAACCTGGCCAACAGCAAGCCTTACAAACAGTGGATCGAAAACCTGCGCGTCAAGCTCGACGACGTGACCTTTATCGACCGGCGAGTCGACGATGCGCTGTCTGAAGTGGTGGCCGACCTGGAACCCAAACGCCTTACGGACATGGTGAGCCTGCTCGACCGTCAGCAGGCCTTTGGCTTCACCCAGGAAGACCTGAAGTTCCTGATCGCCCCGATGGCCAGTGCTGGTGAAGAGGCGATCGGCTCTATGGGCAATGACAGCCCGCTGGCCGTGCTGTCTGACAAAAACAAGCCGTTGTACAACTACTTCAAGCAGCTGTTTGCCCAGGTCACCAACCCGCCTATTGACCCCATCCGCGAGGCCATCGTGATGAGCCTGGTGTCTTTCATCGGACCCAAGCCCAACCTGCTTGACATCAACCAGGTCAATCCGCCGATGCGGCTGGAGGTCAGCCAGCCGGTGCTGAACTTCGCCGACATGGCCAAACTGCGCGAGATCGAAACCCACACCCAGGGTAAGTTCCGCAGCTACACGCTTGACATCACTTACCCACTGGCCTGGGGCCATGAGGGCGTGGAGGCCAAACTGGCTTCGCTCTGCGCCGAAGCGGTGGACGCGATCAAGGGCGGCAAAAACATCCTGATCATCAGCGACCGCAGCGTCAACGCCAGCCAGGTGGCTATTCCTGCGCTGCTGGCGCTCTCAGCCATTCACCAACATCTGGTGCTGGCCGGTCTGCGAACCTCAGCGGGTCTGGTGGTAGAGACCGGCACCGCGCGTGAGGTGCATCACTTTGGTGTTTTGGCAGGCTACGGCGCCGAGGCGGTCCACCCCTACCTGGCGCTGGAAACCCTGGTCAAAATTCACAAGGACCTGCCGGGCGACCTGAGCGCCGAGAAAGCCATCTACAACTACATCAAGGCGGTCGGCAAGGGCCTGTCCAAGATCATGTCCAAGATGGGCGTGTCGACCTACATGAGCTATTGCGGCGCCCAGCTGTTCGAGGCGATTGGCCTGAGCAGCGCCACCATTGCCAAATATTTCAGCGGCACGCCAAGTCGGGTCGAGGGCATTGGCGTGTTTGAGATCGCAGAAGAAGCCATCCGCATGCACCGCGCGGCCTTCAGCGCGGACCCGGTGTTGGCCACTATGCTTGACACCGGTGGGGAGTACGCCTGGCGTGCGCGCGGCGAAGAGCACATGTGGACGCCCGACGCTATCGCCAAGTTGCAGCACAGCACCCGCGCCAACAACTGGAGCACCTACAAGGAATACGCCCAGCTGATCAATGACCAGAGCCGGCGCCACATGACGCTGCGCGGGCTGTTTGAGTTCAAGCTCGACCCGAGCCGCGCCATACCTGTGGATGAGGTCGAGCCGGCCAGTGAGATCGTCAAACGCTTTGCCACTGGCGCCATGTCGCTGGGCTCCATCAGCACCGAGGCCCACGCCACGCTGGCAGTGGCCATGAACCGCATCGGCGGCAAGAGCAACACGGGCGAGGGCGGCGAAGACCCGGCGCGCTACCGCAATGAGCTCAAGGGCATCCCGATCAAACAGGGCGACACGCTCAAGAGCGTGATCGGCCAAGACGTGGTCGAGGTCGATTTGCCGCTGCGCGATGGCGACTCGCTGCGTTCACGCATCAAGCAGGTGGCCTCGGGTCGCTTTGGCGTGACCGCCGAATACCTGAGCAGCGCCGACCAGATCCAGATCAAGATGGCTCAAGGCGCCAAGCCGGGCGAGGGCGGCCAGCTGCCAGGCGGCAAGGTCACCGACTACATCGGCAAGTTGCGCTACTCGGTGCCCGGCGTGGGCCTGATTTCACCGCCGCCGCACCACGACATCTATTCCATTGAAGACCTGGCGCAGCTGATCCACGACCTGAAAAACGTGGCGCCGCACGCCAGCATCAGCGTCAAGCTGGTGAGCGAAATTGGCGTTGGGACCATTGCCGCCGGCGTGGCCAAGTGCAAGAGCGACCATGTGGTGATTGCCGGGCACGATGGTGGCACCGGCGCTTCGCCCTGGTCCAGCATCAAGCACGCTGGCAGCCCCTGGGAGATCGGCCTGGCAGAGACCCAGCAAACGCTGGTGCTCAACCGGCTGCGCAGCCGTATCCGGGTGCAGGCCGACGGCCAGATGAAAACTGGCCGCGACGTGGTCGTTGGCGCCCTGCTTGGGGCCGACGAGTTCGGTTTTGCCACTGCACCGCTGGTGGTGGAGGGCTGCATCATGATGCGCAAATGCCACCTCAACACCTGCCCGGTGGGTGTGGCGACGCAAGACCCGTTGCTGCGCAAGAAGTTCTCGGGTAAGCCAGAGCATGTGGTCAATTACTTCTTCTTCATTGCCGAAGAGGCTCGCCAGATCATGGCGCAGCTGGGTATCCGCAAGTTCGACGACATGATCGGCCGCGCCGACCTACTGGACATGCGCCAGGGCATTGACCACTGGAAAGCCAGCGGCCTGGATTTCGGCCGCCTGTTTGCCATGGCGCCGGTCGGCCCCGAGGTACCACGCCGCCAGACCGAGACCCAGTCCCACGGGCTGGAAAAAGCGCTCGACCAAGTGCTGATTGCCAAAAGTCGCCCCGCCATTGACCGCGGCGAACGCGTGCAGTTCATGGAAATGGCGCGCAACGTCAACCGCTCGGTCGGCGCCATGCTCTCAGGGGCGGTCACCCAGGTGCACCCCGAGGGGTTGCCCGATGACACCATCCGCATCCAGCTCGAAGGCACCGGAGGCCAATCCTTTGGCGCGTTTCTCGCGCGTGGCATCACGCTCTACCTGATTGGTGACGCTAACGATTACACCGGCAAGGGCCTGTCCGGCGGCCGTGTGGTGGTGCGCCCCAGCATCGATTTCCGTGGAGAAGCGGTGCGAAACACCATCGTCGGCAATACCGTGATGTATGGTGCAACCAGCGGTGAGGCGTTTTTTAGCGGCGTGGCCGGCGAGCGCTTTGCGGTGCGACTATCGGGCGCAACCACGGTGGTTGAGGGTACCGGCGACCACGGCTGCGAATACATGACCGGTGGCACAGTGGCCGTGCTGGGCAAGACTGGCCGCAACTTCGCCGCCGGCATGAGCGGCGGCATTGCCTATGTGTACGACGAAGACGGCCAGTTTGCCCGACGTGCCAACACCGCCATGGTGGCGCTGGAGAAGGTGCTGACGCCGGCCGAGCAAGAGGCCACCGTGCCCCGCGCCATCTGGCACCACGGGAAGAGCGACGAGGCGCAGCTGAAGAAGCTGCTGGAAGACCACAACCGTTGGACCGGCAGCAAGCGCGCCCGCGAACTGCTCGACACCTGGGACCAGTCCCGCCTGAAATTCGTCAAGGTTTTCCCGCTGGAATACAAGCGGGCGCTGGGTGAGATTCATGCGAAGAAAGCGGCGTCGGCCC
>CAXNFT010000020.1:0-18573 GCA_964201255.1 Rhodoferax sp. | reverse complement strand
CTCAAAGAAGGCGCAGGGCCGCAGAATCGAGAACGGGACTCCGGATTCACGCAGGTATTTCTCCAGGGCCAGCTTGGCGTGCAGGTGTTTGACATGCTGGTCAAACAACTCGGCGTCGGCCACACTCATGAACGCGTGGTGCCATACACCTCAAAGCCGGCTTCTCTGAGCGCTCGGCAAACATTGCGCCCAACCTTACCGGTGGAATTGAGCACGAGAATTTTTTCAGTGGACATACGAACACCTTTGTTGGGGATGGAATTCCGGCATGAGGGCCTTCATCAAAAGCGATATGGCGCGACGCCTTCAGGCCCGGCGCCAGGTTGGCAGGTCGATGAGTAGCCCGTCCGGGAGGACCGTTTGATGATTAACCAGGCCACAAACAAGCCGAGCACGCCGTAGCGGCCGACTTTGGTGGTGGCGGTGGCGGCGGTGCCGGCTGCAGGCGTCGGGTTTGAAGGGTTCATGGCGGAGTCCTGTGCTGAGGTGATCAAGGGAGTCATTGTCCGAAGCAATGCCGATGGGATAAAGCCCATTAAATGGAATGGATTGCTGCGCTGGCGGCACAATCAAGCCATGGATATCTTCAGAAACATGAACCTCTTTGTCGAGGTGGCTAAGGCCAGCAGCTTTCGCCGCGCCGCTGACGTGCTGGGCCTGCCCAACTCTACGGTGTCGCGTCGCATTGCCGAACTGGAGCGTGATGTGGGACTGCGCCTGTTCAATCGCAGCACACGCCGGGTCGAGCTGACCGAGGGCGGCCGCCTGTACTTCGACAACTGCAAGCGCATCATCCAGGAGGCTGAGCTGGCGCACCAGGAACTCACCCACCTGCACGCTCAGCCCAGTGGCGTCATCCGGGCCTCGATGCCGGTCGACTTCAGCGTGATCTACCTGAGCCCGCTGCTGGCCGATTTTTCGCGCCGGTACCCTGGCATCCGTTTTAGTCTGGACCTGACCCCGAACCATGCCGACCTGGTGGGTGACCCGGTCGATGTGGCCATCCGTATGGGGCCGCCGAAAGACCAGAGTCTGATCGCCCGCCCGATTGCCAGGCTGGGCACGGTGCTGGTGGCCTCGCCCGACTACCTGCAGAAGCGCGGCATGCCCGGCGAGCCGCAGGATTTGCTCGGCCACGATTGCCTGCGCATGAAAGACGCCCCCTGGACCCTGATCCACCGCGATGGCAGCAGCCAGAGCGTGGATGTCACCGGCCAGTTCGTGGCCAATAACCGGGGCTTGTTGCAGCAGCTTGCCTTGAGCGGTCAGGGCGTCGTGCAGTCGGCTGACACCTGGGTCCAGGCCGACTTGGCTGCACTGCGCCTGGTGCGGGTGCTGCCCGAATGGACGCCGCCGGTGGTCGAGGCTTTTGCCTTGACGGCCACACGGCTGCTGCCGGCCAAGGTGCGGGTGTTCATTGATTACCTGTTGGCGAACATGACACAGTCCGACCAGAGGCGGACTTAAGCGGCCGGCGCGATCGACAAACCCTGCACCTTGTGCCGGGCGATCAGGCTGGCAACCAGCCCCGATGCCTTGGCATCCTCCACAAAGGCAAGGAGAAAGGCCTCGGCTTCGGGCCGGCCCTTGCCACAGCCAATCGCTTGTTTTACGGCCATGAACCCGCCTGGCAGGATCACATGCCCGTGCGCCTTGGCCAAATCACCGATCAACCCAGGACGTAGCCCGGCCAGTGCGTCGACCTTCTCGTTGAGGTAGCGATCGAGTGCCGCGCCACCCCCGTCGCAGCGCAGCAGTGTCGCATGCTGGTGATTGCGCTCTAGCCAAAGGCCATAGGCGCTGCGGGCAGACACGGCGATCGTGACACCGGGCTGGTCCACGTCCGCCACGCACTTCAAGCGGGAGCCAGGTGGCACCAAATAGCTGGCTTCGATCTCGCAATAGGCGGGGGTGAAGGTGCTTGTCTGTGACCGCAGAGGGTCGGCCCCGAACAACCCAATGTCCCACGCGTCCGTGCCCGCCGCGTCGGCCAATAGACCCGGGTTGGCAAACGGCACCAATTGCAGGGGTACGCCCAGCAGCCTGGCGACTTCGGCAGACATGCTGGGCGCCACGCCCACCGGGTCGCCGCCCTCGGTCTTCCCGTTGACCAGCAGAAAGTTGCTCATGTTGATGCCGGCGCGCAGCACGCCCTTTGGCGCGAGTTGTTGAACCACAAGCGGGTTGGGTCTAGGGCTCGGTGCGGTCATGGTATCTAGGTGGCTCTTCGATGGGGGCTGCCGGCATCAGGCCGGCAGCGGATGGCGGTGCAGGAATTTGAGCACAAGCTGGCCCGCCAGCAGCCTTCCGTTTGCGCTGAGGTCGATCTCATCCTGGCTGCCGTGCATGACCAGGGTCGGGGCGGTGATATAGGGCAGCGCTTGCCAGCTGTTCGCACAGTTGCATCAGGGGCATGGCGTGCACATCATGGCCAAGCGGATAGTGCTCGTTGCCAGGGTAGACCACCATTTTTCGGGTCGGGTTCAGGTCTGTACAGGCCGCATGAAAACCACGTTCTACTTTTGGGCTCAGACTGCGTTTGATCTCGATGGCCCAAAGGTCACCGCTAGGCCACTGCAAAAGCAGATCCACTTCGGCACCGCCACTGGACCGGTAGAAATAGCCCTGCACCTGGGCGGGAGCGCAGGCCAGGATGTTTTCTAGACAAAATCCTTCCCAGCTCGCGCCAATCACGGGGTGCGATAACACCGACTCCTTGGTCGCCAGATCGAGCAAGGCATGCACCAGCCCGCTGTCGCGCACGTAGAGTTTTGGGGTCTTCACCAGGCGCTTGCCTGCATTGGCGTGCCAAGGTGGCAGGCGGCGCAGTAAAAGCAAATCGGTCAACAAATGGATGTAGCTGTTGACAGTTTTGACATCGACGCCCAGGTTGCGTGCCAGTTGGGTCGTGTTCAACATGCCGCCCTGTTGGTGGGCGAGCATGGTCCACAGCAGCCGAAGTGTCTGCGTGGCAATGCGCGGCCCAAACTGCGGTACATCGCGTTCCAGATAGGTGCGGATGAAGTCGTGCCGCCATTTCAGGCTGCGCGCCGCACTCGGGGCTTGCAGGCTGTCGGGGAAGCCACCCCGCATCCACAAGTCGTCTGCTGACGTGGTGTCCATTTCCAGGAGGCTCAGGGGGCCCAGCTCCAAAAAGGTGATGCGCCCGGCCAGGGTCTCCCCCGACTGTTTGAGCAAATCCAGCGATGCCGACCCCAGCAGCAGGTATTGCCCACTGCGCTTGCCTGCACGGCGAGCCTGGTCAATCAGTCCGCGCAGCACTGGAAACAGCCCTGGCGCTCGGTGAACCTCATCCAAAATGACAAGTTGGCCAAGGTGGTCTGACAGATATAACTCGGCTTGGTCAAGCTTGGCCCTGTCGCGCTCAGACTCTAAATCCAGGTAGACGCTGGGCCTGGTCTTGGCCATCTCCAACGCCAGCGTGGTTTTGCCCACCTGACGCGGGCCGAGCAAGGCGACCGCCGGTGCAGCGTCGATCGAGTCGAGCAACTGGCCGTAGATATGACGAGCGAACATCCTTGCAATTATGGAACATGATTCCCTGATTTGCAAGGATAATTTCCGCTAAAGCCGCCAGAATTAGTGTTGCCGCGTATCTGACTTGCAAAGGGAGGGGCATAAACGGCCTGTTCCACCTGGGCCGGCATCCTCGCTGCTGCTCCATTCGTTCCTGTGCTTCATATCGGTGCTGTGCCTCTGGACCAGCACAGCGTGAAGGTCTGTTGATAAATTCGCAGCCTGCATCGCCAATGGTCATAACCACAGTGTTATCGACTCATAACGTAATGTAGCATTGCCAAATTCCGCTGCAACCCGTGAAATAGCGGCTTGCACAACTGGAGCACATGCCATGCCAACTCCCAACAGACCCAACCCGGGCATTCAAAACGCCGACACGCGGGTACGTCGGCGCACTCTCTTGCTGGGTGCTGCCGCTGCACCGTGGATGCTGGCCGACGCCGGGGCACAAACACCGGCAGATGGCTTCCCCACACGCCCTTTGCGGCTCATTGTCGGATTCACTGCCGGCAGCATCGGCGACTTGTTTGTGCGCGCGCTAGTGCAACAACTGGGCCCGCAACTGGGCCAGCCCATTGTGGTGGAAAACAAACCGGGGGCCAGCCAGGTGATCGGTGCCGAACTGGCGGCTCGTGCCGCACCGGATGGCTACACGCTGTATCTGGGCACGCAAGGCGGGCTGGTGCTGAATGCCGTCGTGCGCAAGAAGCTGTCGTATGACCCCACGGCGGACTTCACGCCGATCACCATGATGTTCGTCACACCGATGTACCTGTATGTCAACCCATCGGTGCCTGCCAAGTCGACTGCGGAGCTGATCGCGCTGGCCAAGGCAAAGCCGGGCAAGCTGACCTTTGCCTCTATCGGCGCCGTCACCGCTTCGCATGTGCTGGGCGAAATGTTCAAGTCTGAAGCCGGGGTGGACATGCTGCACGTGCCATTCAAGGGCGGGCCCGAAGCGACCAATGCGCTGATTTCGGGCCAAATCGACATCTACTTCAACGGCAACAACAGCATGTCGCAGGTCAAGCAGGGCAAGGCGCGTGTGATTGCCTCGGCCGGGCTCAAACGCTCTGAAGAGCGTCCGGATCTGCCCACGATCGCTGAGGCCGGTGTGCCAGGCGTCGACCTCCTGCCCTGGTTCGGCCTGTTTGCCCCGGCCGGCATGCCGCGGCCGCTGGTGGACCGCCTTAACCGAGAGGTTCTTGCTGTGCTCAAGTCGCCGCCCATGAAGGAGAGGGCCAACCAGATCGGTGTCGAAATCGTGACCGGTACGCCGGAAGCCCTGATGAACCAGATCAAGACCGAGACGCCGTCGATGGCGAAGGTCATGCAGAAAGCCGGCGTTACGCCCGAATGAATCTGTCGCCCTTGAGGGCTGCCTTGCAAAGAACTTCAGGGTAGCACACTAGCCGGGCGCTCAATGTGAATCCAGGTTGAAGAAGCGCCGCGCGTTGTCGTACATGACCTTTTGGCGGTCCTCCGCGGACAGGCCCACTTCCTTCAAAATCTGCAGGCAGGCCGCGGGGCTCCAGCACGGGTAGTCGGTGCCGTACATGATGTGGTCAACGCCGTAGAATTCCAGCGCGAAGCGCATGCCCAGCGCATGCGGGTTAACTGTGTCGGTGTACATGCGCTTGAGGTACGTGGTGGGCGACTTTGGCAGATTCGCGCGGCCGGAGTTCTTGTCCATGCGGCCGGCCTGGTAGGGCAGTGCGCCGCCCGTGTGCGACATGACGATCTTCAAGTTCGGATGGCGCTCCATGATGCCGGAGAGAACCAGTCGGTAAGCCGACACGCTCACGTCTATCACGCGGCCCAGGCTGCCATAAAGCGCGCCGTTGTACCCGTCGAGGATGTCCGGGAACTGGGCGTCAGTGGGGTGCATGAAGATCGGCAATCCGAGCGCCTCGATGCGGTCGTACAGTGGCTCGAGACGCGGTGCATCAATGTTCTCGTGTACACCTATGCTGCCGGGGATATTGACGCCGATCAGCCCCAGGCCGACCGCGTGCTCCAGCACCTCCAGTGCCACCTGAGTGTCCTGCAGTGGCAGCGCGGCGCTGGCCCAAAGATGTCCGGCATGGCGGCGCTGGGCGCCAGCCATTTCCTCGTTCCAGCGCATCGCCAGCTTGCGACCTTCCTCCACCGGGATCTCCGAGAAATAGAGGGAGAACGGGCCGATGGAGCAGATCACGTCGACGTCGTGCCCGAGCGTCGCCATGTGAGCGAGTTGGTCGTCGAGGTTGAACCACTCGGCGCCCTGACGCGAACGCCCTGTCATGCCGGGATTGCGGCAGAGGTTGAAGCCTCCGCTGTCGTTGCGTTCGACGCGCGGATAGTCTGTGCGCTTGATGGCCTCCTCAAACACCGAACGTGGCCACCAGTGGAAATGGGAATCGATGATGCGCATGAGATAGGGCTCCTGTCGTTCGTGGTAGAGCGATGAAATGGGTGAAGGGTACCCCGCTCAGCGTTACGCAGCGTAACCGAAAACGGCACGCATCGTACGCACGGCGGAAGGGGTCGTGGGCAGGCCGAGTACGCTCTGCACGACGGCGAGTTCGGCCCCCCCATGACCAAGCATGCGGCGCGCCTTGTCCATGAGCTGGTTTGTATCGAAAGGCTGAGCCGGATCGCCAGGGCCGTCAGTCACCAGGAGTTCATGCCGCGTCCCCGCGGCAGCCACCACCAGGCGCGCGGGAAAGGCCAGCGGGTAAAGGGCGTCGAGGGTGGGGTCAGCCACAACACGCACGCGTGCGGCCAGAGCCGGCAGGCGCAGATCGTCGGGCCACACTTCCCGCGCCACATCGTCCAGCAGGGCGGGCTGCAAGGTGGCCAGTGCAAGTTGCCACGGCGCGCTGATCAGGGTGGCCAGGCGGCTGGTGCGTGGTGGCTCACGGTCCAGCATCGCGGCATAAGGCGGCGGCACGTGGACTTCAATGGCATCGATCTGTTCGGGCGTGAAGGCGCCCTGCGATAGCAACTGCCGCAGCCCATGGATGGCCGTCAGGCCCTGCTTGGCGGATGCATGCGGTTTGATGCTGAGACCGCGCGTCAATTGCCCGCTGGGAACGAGCAACTCCGGCGCAGCCAGTTCGCCACCAACGGCGCGCAGCCAGTCGGCACTCAGCAATTCAGGGTCGCCGTCGATGCCGTCGGCTGCAGCCAGCGCGGCCATACAGCCGCTGCGAACAGCCTCGCCAAACAGCAGCCAGCGCCCCGACCGGGCGCCGTGGAAACGCCCGGGCTGCCGTGGTGCGTGCGAGACGGCCAGGGCAAGCGCTTGGCGCATGCGTGCTGGCGTGAGCCCCAGCAGGCGGCCTGCCGTGGCCGCGGCGCCGAAGGGCGCAACGATCAGGCTGGGCCACTGGCCACGCGCCAACAGCCGCGCACCACCTGCGGCAAGGGCCAGCTGAAGTGCAAGTTCATGGCCGACGTAAAGCGCATCGAGAAATTGCGAGGGCATTGTGTTGTCCCGCGCAAAGGCCACCGCCACAGGAACCGTGAGCGCGCTCACTGTGACGCAACTGGGCCGGTGGATATCATCAATCTCGGTCAGCCGCATCACGGCTGCGTTAGCCGTCACGCGACCCAATTCGCCAGTATCGGCACCGGCCATGAAACGCTGCAGCGCTTGGCCCTCAGCCGTGGCTGCCCCGGCGAGAAATGCCACCAGGGCATCTGCCGTGTGCAAGGCCAGATGGTCTCTGCAATCGGTCGATGACGCGCTGGCCGCAAAATCCGCCAGCCTGTCCGTGGCCAAAGCCGCCGCCGCAGGGGCCATGGCGCCTCAGGCCGTAACGGGTTCGGCGCTGGCCTTAGCCAGTGCACCGGCACCCAGGCGCAGCGGCGCACTGCGCAGCCAGGGGCCGTCAGGCAGCGCCAATTGCACCGAGAACACCGCCAGGCTGTTCGGTGGCAACACTTGAACCGCAGGCCGGCTGCTGCTGGCGACCACCGACAGCGGCGCCACGCCAATGCTGGCTTCCAGTGTCCAGTGGGTCACCTCAGCGGGTGCTGTGGCGATCAAATCGGCCATGCTGCGCAAGCCGCCAACTTCTTGCAGCACATGGTCGAACCAGGTCTTGGCGTCGCCCCAGGAGGCCGGCTGTTCACCGCCCGCCACGTTTTGAACCACACGTACCCACACACCCTTGTAAGCCATGGAGCAATCGACCGCATAACGTCTGCCAAGCTCTTGGTCACCTTCGATTCGCAGCAGGGTGGCGCTGAGTCCCAGGTCGGGGGCGATGCGTGGCAACACCTCTTCGGCACCGGCCAGGCGAGCGGCGCCATCCAAGGCAGCAAGCACCTCAGAGGTCTTGCGAGCCGTGGCCGGTATGGCGGCTATGGCATGTTCGGCGATCGCTCGCGCCGTGCGCGCCATCGCGTGTTCGGCGTCATCACCGGGGTGACGCACGGCGATATAGGCGGCAGTCGCATCAACCAGACGCGGGCCCCAGCCCGCCGCCAGCAGGGGCTCAGCAGTCGTCCACGGCAAGGAATCCAGACCAATCACGCCCACCAGCGCCTGCGCCGAAAGTTTGCTGGCCAGAATTTCGGCGGCTCTCGCCCCGGGCTTCGGTGCTGCGACCAGTTCACCCATGTGCGAGACCGAACGGATCCAGCCGTGGGTGCGCGGCGTACCAGCCACGAGCAGGGTGGGCGGGCCTTCGGGCCACACCACCAGCACCGCTTCGCTCCAGTAGGGGATGTAGTTACACAGCCATTGCAGAGGCGCTGGCTGGGCGAAAGAGGCGTAGGTCAACACGGCGCCCAGGCCCTGGGTGCGCATGACCGACTGCAGCCGCGCCACGCGCGCATCCAGCGCGGCCGGGGGCAACTCTTGTTGAGACCAATGCATGAATCCGCGACGCATGATGAAGCTCCTTGTCAGTTCATGGGCATGCGAAAAGCTCGCGCGGGGTGCGCGTTAGCACTTCACAGCCGGTCTCGGTAACGCGAACGGCGTCGCCCAACACGATATAGCCGACGTCGGGGTGGTAGGTGTTGGGGTGCACGATCAAGGTCATGTTCGCCTCAAGTACCAGCGTCACGTCCTCCAGCACGTGCGGGCCGTCCACATACAGGCCCAGGCCGTGGCCCCGCACACGCGTGTAGGCGCTGGTGATGTATTCGCCTAGGCCGTGAGCACGGAACACATCGTTGAGCGCCTTGGCCACCTCCCCCTGTGTAACGCCGGGTTTCACTTTCGCTATGCCTGCTTCCATGGCCTCGACGTAGACCGCATGCGACCTGATCTGCAATGGCGTGGGTTGACCCAGTACCAGCGTGCGGCAGATCTGCGTGTAATAACCTTCCAGGCATGGCGTGAGTTCGGTGGTGACCAAATCACCGGCCTGCAGGATGCGTTCGCCCGGCGGGTGCATGCTGCGCACCTCCTGCCCACCCGAGCCCATGATCATGAAGTTTTCGGGACATCCCTGTGAGCGGAACCAGGCCTCGAGGTCGGCCACTACTTCGTATTCGCGCCGGCCCACACGCGCGGCTTGGCGGAATACGGCGTACCCCTCATCGGCCAGGCGCACGGCGCGCGCAACCACGTCAGCTTCTTCTGCACTCTTACGCACCATCAAATTGTCGAGCATGGCCGTGGTCGCGGCAATCGTCGCGCCGCCCGGACCCTTCGCCAATCGCAGGGGCAACACGTGTGAGGGCGCCAGGCCCAGCCGTGCCGGCCCAAGCGCGGCTAGCGCGGCCTCGGCCTGCGCCATCGGCGCGGGCCCCCAAGACACTTCGAGCGTCGGTTGTTCCGCTGCAATACGGGTGGCCTCCGCCGGGCTTTCGACGAACACCTGCGTAGCGCCATCGCGCCGGACAATGGCCAGTGCAAGCCCCTCCATCGGCGTTACGTCGAGGGCGTAACGAATGTAGTCACTGCGCCAAGCGTCGCCCGCCACCACCAAAACGTCCAGCCCTGCCCGGCTCATGGCCTCGCGCAGGCGCCCGGACCGCTGTTGCTGAAGTGCCGTACTCATGTTCTTTCCTTCCCATTCGCAGCGGTACCGTAGTCATGCTGTACGCTCTCAATGGAGACGTAACCCTCGACCAGGTCTTGCTGGATGCTGGCTGGGTCACGCCTTGCCGGCGCCCCATAACCGCCGCCGCCCGCTGTCCAGAAGCTCACTGTATCTCCGGTACCTATCCCAATGTTGGTTTCCTTCTTGACGTAGCGTTCCGTGCCATCGGCGCTGTGGATCAGCGCGAGATTTCCCTGCCCCGCTTTGCCGCCTTCCATACCCCAAGGTGGCTCGAAGGTGCGCTCCAGATTGACGTTGATGGTGCTCCTGCCAAGCGAGCGGTAACGCATTTCCAAGCCCAGGCCACCGCGAAACTCGCCCGCGCCGCCGCTGTCCTCGCGAAGCTTAAGGCATTCGATAAGGAACGGGTAATGGATCTCCTGCAGTTCTACCGGTGTGTTGCGAACATCACCCTGGCAGATCGACACCGAGCACGAAGCGCCGTCCTGTGTCGAGCGGCCGCCCCAACCACCACCGTAAATATTGATCAGCACATAGCGCGCACCGTTGTCCTCGCGCACGCCGTAAAACGAGAACCCGCCCATATCACCCTTATGCGCCGCCGGCACGAAGCCCGGCAGGGCCGGCGCCAGCGCACGCAGGATGGTGTCGATGACGGTCGGCAGCGCCACGCTCCATTGCCCCAGCGCCGCGCCCCAACGGGCGTTGACGATAGTGCCTTGGGGGGAGATCAGCTTCAGGGCGCGGAAGCAGCCTTCGTTGACCGGCGCCTGCGGCATGGTCAGGCATTTGAAGGCCACGCGTGCAGCCGACAGACCGCCCGAGAAACCCGAGTTGAGCGGGCTGTTGACCTGGGGATGCATCTCGGAGAAGTCGATGGTCAGGTCAGACCCCTTCACCTCAACGGTCACCTTCACGCGCAGTGGCACGTCCAGCCGGCGGCCGTCGCTGTCTAGCCAGCTCTCGGCGCTGTAGCGGCCATCAGGAATCTTCTCGATCACGGCGCGCGCTTCCATCTCGGCTTGGTCCCAGGACGTCGTGATGCAGTCGTTGACGGACTGCACGGAGAATCGGGACAGCAACTCACCTATCCGGCGCTCGCCGATGTGGCAGGCCGCGATCTGCGCCCGCAGGTCGCCCAGCGACGACTCGGGGAAACGGATGTTGTCGGTGATCATTTGCCATACGCCTTCATTGCGCTTGCCGGCATCGAAGACCTTGACCGAGCGCATCTGCAGGCCCTCGTGGTAAATCTCGTAGGTCTGCGAGTTCCCAAAGCCGGTGCGCATGCCACCCACGTCCACCCAATGCGCGCGATTGGCTGCAAAGGCCACCACCTTGCCCTGGTGGAAACACGGCGTGTAGACCACCACATTATTCAGATGCTGACCACACACGCCGCCATGGTTCATGATGACGACATCGCCGGGCGCAAAGCCGTCCAAACCGTAGCGATCGATGCCGTCTTTCACGGCGATACCCAGGTCGGCCAGAAAGATCGGCAGGCCGCCGGTGTTCTGGCAGATCATCAGTCCTTCGGTGTCGATGAGGCCACAGCAGAAGTCACGCACCTCGTAGATCATCATGTTGTAGGCCGACTTGCACAGCGCCATGGCCATTTCGTCGGCGTAGGCGATGAGTGAGTTGGTCACCACCTCCTGCGTGATCGGGTTGACCTTGAGTCTGGCAGTTTTGATGGCCGCCGTTTTCGCCTGGGTGGTGGCGTTCACTGGACTTCTCCCTGGGACAGTTGGATGGCTATGACGAGGTGGCCGTGTTCGGTCACGCGGGCAACGTCGCCAGGAAAGAGCACCGTGGTCGAGTTCGACTCCTCGATAATGGCCGGGCCTTGCACACTGAAGCCGGGCGGCAAACACGGGCGCCACAGGATGCGTGTATCAAGCGGACGCTCGGCGTCCTCAAATATGACCGGACGGCGCTGCTCGGGGCGTGTGTCCTCCGGCACGAACGGCTGTGCCAGAAACTGCTCGACGCTTTCACCGCCGCGCGGCACCGTCACCGTCAGCCGAAGATTGGCTACTTCTATCGTCTCCCCTGAGGCGGCGTGGCCATAACGCATGTCGTGCAGCGCGTGGAAGGCGCCGGTCACCACCGCGTCAGCATTAACCAGGGCATCGACGGACGTCAGTGGTACGGGGATGGTGTGCTCCTGACCGCGATAACGCAAGTCGGCACCCAGCTCGAAGGCCGCCAACGCGGGCGCAATGCCATCCGCGGTCAGACGCTGGTGCGCGGCGCTATGCAGTTCGTCGAAACCGGCGCGCACCCGCACCACATCGAGGCGCCCCAGAATCCCGACCAGTGTGCGCACGGCGTCGTGTCGCCACGGCGCCAACAGCATGCCCAGCGCCGAGAAGTTCCCCGGCAGCTTGGGGATGACCAGCGTCGGAATATAGATCTCCCGGCAAAGCGCCGCGGCGTGCACCGGGCCGGCGCCGCCAAAGGCGATCATGGCCGCGTCGCGTGGGTCCACCCCCTTGCGAACCGAGACCGCTCGTACGGCGAGCGCCATCGAAGAGTCGGCAATTCGCACCACGCCCATCGCCGCTTCGTCGCTGGACAGGCCCATCGGATCACCGATACGGGTGGCTATCGCGTGGCGCGCGGCGTCGAGGTTGAGTGGCATGCCGCCACCCAGAAACCGGCTGGGGTTCAGCCGGCCCAGAATCACATTGGCGTCGGTGATAGTGGGCTCTACGCCGCCATTGCTGTAACACACCGGGCCGGGGTCCGAGCCAGCGCTTTGCGGCCCCACATGCATGCCGCCTGAGCCGTCGCGCCAGGCAATGCTGCCGCCGCCCATGCCGACCTCGACGATCGCCACCACTGGCAGCTGCATCGGCTGGCCGGTGGCATAACCACCGATGTAATAGCCCTCTTCGATGCCGGGTACGCCGTCGGTGATCAGTGTGGCCTTGGCGGTGGTGCCGCCCATGTCGAAGCCTATAGCCTGTTTGATGCCCAGCAGCCTGGCCACGAAGCCCGCGCCGATCATGCCGGCGACCGGACCCGACTCCATCATTGATACCGGTTCGACCGCAGCATGTGCCAGCGACATGCTGCCGCCGTTGGAGCGTACGATGTGGATGGTGCCATCGAAACCGGTTTCGTCCATGTGGCTCGCCAGCGTTTTCAGGTACTTCGCCACTCGCGGTCCCACGTATGCGTTGAGCACGGTGGTGGAGGTGCGCTCGTATTCTCGGAATTCGCGCAGTATCTCGTGCGATAGCGTGACGAACAGCCCTGGGCACATCTCGCGAAGGATTTTGCCGGCAGCCGCTTCGTGCGCCGGGTTAGCGTAAGAGTGCAGGAAGCACACCGCTATGGCGCTGATGCCCTGATCCATCATTTTTCGGCCTACGTCGCGCACTGCTTCTTCATCGAGCGGCGTCAACACGTCGCCCTTGGCGTCCAGCCGCTCCCTCGCCTCAAAGCGCAGATGCCGCGGCACCAGGGGCTGCGCGCGCTGGAACCCGATATCGAAGGCATCGGGCCGGTTGCCGCGTGCGATCTCGTAGACGTCGCGAAAACCCTCGGTGGTCAGCAGCGCAGTCTTGTCGCCCTTGCGTTCCAGCACCGTGTTGATGGCAATCGTCGTGCCATGCAGGAACTCGTCGAGATCCTGAATGCGGGTCTGCGCTAATTCGAGCGCCTTGGCCACGCCGAGCGTCGGATTGGCCGGTGTGGTCAGTGTTTTGGAGATGACCAGAGTGCCGTCACGGTAACCAACAAGATCAGTGAATGTGCCGCCAATGTCAACGCCAACGGAATTCATCCCGGGATCCTTTCTGCCTGCAATTACTGGGGGTCGAGCCGGATACCGGTGCGCTCGATCAGGGTCTTGTATTTTGTGGACTCGGCGCGTATGAAGGCGGCCGTTTCTGCCGGTCCGTAACCCAGTGGCATCTGGCCCATGTCCGCCAGCTTGCGTTTAATCTCCGGTTCGGCCATCAGTTGGCGGATTTCGGTGCTCAGGCGGCTGATAACGGTCGGGGCTGTTCCCTTCGGGGCGGACAGCACCCACCAGTTGCCGAACAAAAGCTCCGGAAAGCCGGCCTCGGCCGCGGTCGGCAGCTCGGGCAGCTCCGGGATGCGTTGCTTGGACAACACAGCCAGCGGACGCAGTTTGCCTGCTTTCACCTGCGCTGCGACGGCTAAAAGGGTCGGGAACGCCATTTGGACGTCATTGGACAACATGGATTGCGTCATAGGGGCGGTGCCGCGGAAACTGATGTGTTCCACCGCATTGCCATGCATCAGCGAGAACGAGGCGCCAGCCAGATGAGACGGCGAACCAGCCCCGGGAGAACCAAAATTGAACCGACTGCCGGGGGCACGTACCTGGTCGGACAATTGCTTGAGAGATGTGGCAGTTACCCCCGGGGAGACCACGACGAGCAGCGGTGCGTCGGCGATGGCGACCACCGGTTCGAGCTGGCTCAATGGATCGAAGCCCAACTTGAACAGGTATTGGTTGACCGAGTAGTTGCCAGTTGGCGCGAGCAAGAAGGTATAGCCATCGGGCGCGGCGTTTACCGCATCGCCGGTGCCGATGTTTCCCGCCGCGCCGGCCTTGTTGTCGATAAAGAAGGACTGCTTGAGGCGCTGCTCCAAGCTCGGTTCGAACAGCCTGAAGATGGCATCACCGACACCACCGCCCGCGTACGGATAGACGATCCGGATGGGCTTGCTTGGCCAAGTCTGCGCCAGGTTGCTTCCCGTCGCTGCAGCCAGGCCAGCGGCGATCGCGAACCGGCCCACCTGCCTTCGGGTCACTGAATTTGATGCACGCATGTGTCTCCTTTTGTTGCTTGAGTTTGGATCATTGGAGCGCGATGCGTGGCGTCAGGCAACGGGTCGGCTGGTTATGGATGCATAGTATGATGGTTATGGGGTCTTTTTGAGGATACAAATGATGCTGCACGCCACACCGCGAAGGCTGGCGGTATTCGTTGCCGTGGTTAAAAACGCCGGCTTCAGTGCGGCTGCTTCGGCGCTCAACGTTTCACAACCGTCGGTCAGTGCCCATATCCGCGCGCTGGAAAAAAGCGTGCGTGGGCCACTTTTTGAACGTGTGCCAGGCAGGGCCCCCCGTCTGACAGACGCCGGATGCACCCTCTATGCCTATGCCCTCGATACCTTGGAGCGAGCCGAGAACTTGTCGACCCAACTTGGACAAACGACCATCCAGCTGCGCTTTGCGTCCCAGCGTTTTGCCACTAGCTTGCTGAGAAAGCCGCTGGAGGCTTTCTCAGCAAGCTTTCCGCATATCGAGCTGATCGCGCACACCGGCACCTTCGAAGAAGTGCATGGAATGTTCAAGAGTGGCGCGGTAGATTTGGCTTTCGTTTTGAGCAACGGCGAGGTGCCTGACCTACCGACCGCGCCCTTAGGTCGGTACCGGATTGCCTTCATCGCCACACCGGACCACCCCTTGGCCGGCCAGACGCGCATCACGCCCCAGAGCCTCGCGCAGCACCCTTTTGTGGCGGCCTACCGCAATTCGTATTTCGGGCGTACGGTGGCCAGCATGCTGCAGGCCGCAGGTGTCCCGCCGTTGACGATCCGTTCCCAGGCCCAGGAAATAACGATGTTGCGTGAGATGGTGCTGGCTGGTATGGGGATCAGTGTCCTGATGCTGCGCAGCGCGCAATCCGACCTGGCTTCCGGGACGATGGTTGAACTGGATGTCGACCTCGATCCGATGTACTTGCAACTGCGTTATGCAAAAAGTCAACGAGGCAATGCGTCCGAGATCGACAGTCTGGTTGAAATGGTGCGGCTCTCCGAAGGGCGTACTGCGTGAGTCATCGACCAGCGACTGTTCACCGCTGCCGCGGGTCCAGCGCGTCACGCAGCCCGTCGCCGACCAGGTTGAACGCCAGCACCAGCAGAAAGATCGACAGCCCCGGCCAGATGGCCATCCAGGGGGCGTTGTCGACATAGTTCTTGGCGGTGTTGAGCATGCTGCCCCAGCTGGGCGCTGGCGGCTGCTGGCCCAGGCCCAGAAATGACAGACTGGCCTCGGCAATCACTGCGGCGGCAATCGCCAGCGTGGCCTGCACGATCAGGGGCGCGGTGATGTTGGGCAGCACGTGGCATAGCGCGATGCGCCAGGGCGGGTTGCCGACGGCCCGCGCTGCCTCAATGTAGTCTTCGACCTTGACGTTGATGACCTGGGCGCGCGTCAGGCGGACAAAAATTGGGGTCGCCGACACGCCAATGGCGATCATGGCGTTGCTCAGGCTGGGCCCCAGAAAGGCCGCCATAGCGATCGCCAGAATCAGGAAGGGGCAGGCCAGAAAGGCATCGGTGATGCGCGAGATCACGGTGTCCACCGCACCACCGATGAAGCCGGCCGCCAGCCCGATCGGCACGCCCAGCAGCAGCGAAATCGACACCGACACCACGCCCGCCAGCAGCGAGGCACGGGTGCCCCAGATCACGCGTGACAGCACGTCGCGCCCTATCTCGTCGGTGCCAAACCAGTGCGCGGCGCTGGGCGCCTTACGGATGGCGCCCCAGCTGGTGGCAATGGGGTCCAGCGGCGCAATCCAGGAAGCGCCCAATGCCAGCACGATGAAGCTGAGCATGATGGCTACCCCGAGCAGGGCCGCCCGCCGGCGCGCAAAGCGGCGCAAGGCCAGACGGCTCGGGCTCGCAGTCACGCGGGTCACCGCCTCAACTCCGCAGCCGCGGGTTGGCGGCAAAGTAGGCCAGGTCGGCCAGCAGGTTCAGCACAATGTAGGTGGTGGCCGTGACCAGCACCACGCCCTGCACCACCGCGTAGTCGCGGTTGAAGACCGAATCGACGATCAGCTTGCCAAAGCCCGGGATGGTGAACACCTGCTCGGTCAGCACCGCGCCTGACAGCAGGGTGCCCAGCTCCAGCGCCCCCAGCGTGATGATGGGGGTGAGCGCATTGCGCAGCGCGTGCTTGAGTACCACCACCCGCTCACTCAGGCCCTTGGCGCGGGCGGTGCGCACATAGTCGGCCGACATCACCTGCAGCATGGCGCTGCGGGTGTGGCGCATCAGCACTGCGGCAATCGCGTTGCCCAGCACAAAGGCCGGCATGATCATGGCGGCCAGATTGGCGCCAAGGTCCTCGAACGGGCTGACATAGCCTGACGCCGGAAGCCAGCCCAGCTGCACCGAAAACAGCATGATCATCAGGATGCCCAACCAAAAATTGGGCGTGGAAATGCCCCACAGCGCCAGCACATTGGCCACCGTATCCCAGGCCGTGCCGCGCCCCACCGCGGACACGATCCCGGCAGGGATGCCGATCAGCAGGGCGATGGTCATGGCCAGCAGGGCAAGCTCCACCGTGACCGGTAATTTTTGCAGCACCAGCGTGAGCACCGGCTGCTGGGTCCGCACCGACTCACCCAGGTCCCCCTGCAGCACCCCACCGATCCAGTAGCCGTAGCGCACCGGCAGCGGCTCGTCCAGATGCAGTTTGGCGCGCAGGTAGGCCACCACAGTCGGGTCCTGCTCTTCGCCCGCGAGAATCTTGGCCGGATCACCGGGCAGCAGCTGTTGCAGCCCGAAGATCAGCATCGACACCACGACCAGCGTCGGGATGATGCTGGCGATTCTTTTGAGCAGGAACTCGAACATGGGTAGTGAGCGGTCAGGGCGCGAGCTTCAGGCCGCTGACCCGCAGCAGGCCGTCCGGGATCTCACGCAAGCCGCTGAGCTTGGGGTTGTAGGCCCACAGCCAGTTGCGGTGGTAGAGGTAAATCACTGGCCGCTCTTTCATGATCTGCGCCGTGATTTGCTCAAACAACTTCTTGCGCTTGGCCGGGTCGCGTTCGGCCCGTGACTGGTCCAACAACTTGTCGGTATCGGCGCTGCAATAACCGGCGTAGTTCAGCGGCTGCTTGCAACCATGGAAGCTGTACAGGTTGCCATCCGGGTCAGGGCGGCCGCTCCAGGCTAATACATAAGCGTCAAAGTCGCCCTTGTCGGCCATGTTGAGCGAGGTGGCAAATTCGGCTGATTGGATCTTCACGTCAAAGCCAGCATCGCTCGTCATGGCCTGGATCACCAGCGCGATACGCTGCGCATCCGAGGTGGTGGGCGTGACCAGGGTAAAGCTCGGGTTGGGCACACCAGCGGCCTTTAGCAAGGCCCGTGCTTTCTCGACATCGCGTTTGGGCATGGGCACGTTCTTGGCGTAATAGGTGTTGGTCGGGGACACCCACTGGTTGCCCACCTTGGCCTCGTTGTCCATCACCACCTGGGCCAGACCCTGGCGGTCCAGCGCCAGCTCAAAGGCTTCGCGTACCCGCGGGTCGCGCCCCAGCGGGTTTTGCTGTGCCTTGTCGCTCTTGCCGATGTTGATGGTGATGCCCTGGTAACCGATTTCGGTGATGCGAGACACCTTGAACTTCTTCTCGACCTCCAGTTTTTCCACGTCGGAAGAGGCGATGCGCTCAATGAAATCAAGCTGGCCTGACTTGAGGTTGGCCAGGCGCACGGTGGCGTCGGGGATCGGCGTGTAGGTGACTTTGGCGAAATTGATCGCCGCCTTGTTCCAGTAGCCGTCGTAGCGCTCCAGTGTGATGCGGTCTTGCGCCACCCGCTCGACAAACTTGAAGGCGCCCGAGCAGACCGGCTTGAGGCCGAACTTGTCGCCAGCGGCCTGCGCGGCCTTGGGCGAGACCATCATGCCGGCGCGGTCAGACAGAATGGCCAGCAGCGGGGTAAACGGCGCGCTCAGGTTCAGTCGCACTGTCATCGGGTCGACAACATCGATGCTGGCGACCGGGCCGAGCTCACCACGCCGGTTCGAGCCGGGCATGGTCTTGTGGCGGTCGAGGTTGTACTTGACGGCGGCGGCGTCGAGCTTTTCGCCATCATGAAAGGTGACACCGGGGCGGATTTTCATCGTCAGTGCCTTGCTGTCAGCTGACCACTCATAGCTTTGCGCCAGCTGGGGCACGATGGCCAGCTTCTCGTCCACGTCGACCAATTTGTCGCACAGCGCCGAGAACACCAG
>CAXNFT010000019.1:0-19914 GCA_964201255.1 Rhodoferax sp. | reverse complement strand
GCGGTGGTCGGCACCGGGCTGGACCGGGTCTATCCAAAAAGCCATCTGGAGCTGGCGCGGCGCATCAGCCGCCATGGCCTGCTGGTGAGCGAATACCCGCTGGGCACACCGCCGCTGGCGGCCAACTTTCCGCGTCGCAACCGGCTGATTGCCGGGCTGTCGCAGGGCACGCTGGTGGTGGAGGCGGCGCTGAAATCAGGTTCGCTGATCACTGCCCGGCTGGCCGCCGACCAGGGCAAAGAGGTTTTTGCCATTCCCGGCTCGATCCACTCACCGCAGGCGCGTGGCTGCCACGCCTTGATCAGGCAGGGCGCCAAGCTGGTGGAGTCGGCGGCCGACGTGCTGGAGGACATGGCGCTCGACCTCGGCTCAGGATTTGCTTTTAATTCAATAGTAGAAGAACCAAGTGCAGCAGAGGCTACCGACCATTTAGACCCAGAAGATGTGGTCTTGGCAGCGCTGGGTTTCGACCCGGTCGGACTGGATGCACTGGCAGCCCGCTCGGGGCTGGACGCGGCACAACTGCAAACCCGGCTCATGTTGCTCGAACTCGACGGGCAGGTAGCCCGCCTGCCTGGTGGCCTGTTTCAGCGCGTGGACAGCGCCTGATCTACCGAATTGCGGGCAAAGTCGGATTTGGCCGCCAATTACCGGGTTTGACTCGTCAACAGGCAGGCTAAAGTCTCTCCATGTTTGAAGTTCTGAACTACCTTTGCAACAACTACTGGCGCGGCCAGACCTGCCCTGAAATCGCCGAGCTTGAGCACAAACTCAATTCGGTCGGCTTTGACACCGACCAGGTGTCGGAGGCCCTGACCTGGCTCAGCGAACTGACCCAAGCAGCCAGCGGCCACAGCCTAGCTGCAGAGGCAACGCCAGATTCGGCGTCAGCCGCTGCGCCATCAGCTTGGGCACTGACCATTGCCCCTAGGGGGACGAGCTGGCGCATCTACACCCGCTCGGAGCAACACCGGTTGGGGGCCCAAGGCCTGGGGTTCATCCATTTCCTGGAGTCCGCAGGTGTCTTGCCCCTGGCAATGCGCGAGTTGGTGGTGGACCGTGCTGTAGCCGCCCGCGCCGCCCCTTTGCCGTTGAATGATCTGAAAATGATCATAAAGATCGTCTACCGCAGCCTGGGATATCAGCCCGGGCCGCTGATCATCGACGAGCTGGGCAGCGACCACCGCGAGCGGGTCTGCCACTGAGCCGGGCCGGCCGGCCTGGCGTCACACCGTCGCGCCGGCGTTCGGGTCTTTAGGGTCGTCGTCTTTGCGGGCCGGGGCCTTGATCAGGTCTTCGCGCTTGATGCCCAGCCACATGGCAATCGCCGCGGCCACAAAGACCGACGAATAGATACCGAACAGAATGCCGATGGTCAGCGCCAAAGCAAAGTAGTGCAGTGTGGCGCCGCCGAACAGCAGCATGGACAACACCATCAACTGGGTGGAACCGTGCGTGATGATGGTGCGGCTGATGGTGGAGGTGATGGCGTTGTCAATGATCTCTACCGTGTTCATCTTGCGGTAGCGCCGGAAGTTTTCTCGAATCCGGTCAAAAATCACCACCGACTCGTTGACCGAATACCCCAGCACCGCCAGCACCGCCGCCAGCACCGGGAGCGAAAACTCCCACTGAAAAAACGCAAAGAAGCCCAGGATGATGATGACGTCGTGCAAGTTGGCAACGATGGCCGCCACCGCGTACTTCCACTCGAAACGAATCGCCAGGTAGATCATGATGCCCACCACCACGAAGGCCAGCGCCTTCAGACCGTCGGCGGCCAGTTCGTCGCCCACCTGCGGCCCGACAAACTCGGTTCGGCGCATGCTGGCTGAGGCGTCGGTGGTCTTGAGCTCGGCCATCACCCGATCGCTCTGCTGGGCCGAGCTGACGCCTTTTTGTACCGGCATGCGGATCAACACATCGCGCGCCGTGCCGAAGTTTTGCACCTGCACATCGTTCAGGCCCAGCTTGGCCACACTGGCTCGTATGGCGTTCAGGTCGGCCGGTTGCGCGTAGCTGACTTCCATCAGCGTCCCGCCAGTGAACTCCACCGACAGGTGCAGGCCGCGGCTGAACAAAAAGAACACGGCTGCCAGAAAAGTCAGCAGCGACACCAGGTTCAACACCAACGCATGACGCATGAACGGGATATCGCGCCGGATCTTGAAAAATTCCATGGTCGTTTCCTGTCAGGGGGCAGTGACTTGGCTGCCGGTGTCCGGCCGCCACACGGTGCCAATCGACACACTTTTGAGTTTTTTCTGCCGGCCATACCAAAGGTTGACCAGCCCACGCGAGAAAAACACGCCTGAGAACATGCTGGTCAAAATGCCCAGGCAGTGCACCACGGCAAAACCGCGCACCGGCCCGGAGCCAAAGGCCAGCAGGGCCAGGCCGGCGATCAGGGTGGTGACGTTGGAGTCCAGAATGGTGGCCCAGGCGCGGTCATAACCGGCGTGAATGGCGGCTTGCGGCGAGGCGCCGTTGCGCAACTCCTCGCGCACCCGCTCATTGATCAGCACATTGGCGTCAATCGCCATGCCCAGCACCAGCGCCATGGCCGCCATGCCAGGCAGGGTCAGGGTGGCCTGCAACATGGACAGCATCGCCACCAGCAGCAGCAGGTTGACCGCCAGCGACACGCTGGAGATCACGCCAAACAGCAGGTAATACAGGCACATGAACACCGCCACCGCCACAAAGCCCCAGGTCACGCTGTTAAAGCCCTTGGCAATGTTCTCAGCCCCTAAGCTCGGGCCGATCGTCATTTCTTCGATGATTTCCATCGGCGCAGCAAGTGACCCGGCGCGCAGCAGCAGCGCTGTATCGGTGGCCTCCATCGCCGTCATGCGGCCAGAGATCTGGACCCGCCCGCCACCGATTTCAGAGCGGATCACCGGGGCAGTGACCACCTCGCCTTTGCCTTTTTCAAACAACAGAATCGCCATGCGCTTGCCGACGTTTTCACGGGTGACATCGCGGAAGATGCGCGAGCCCTTGGCATCGAGCGTCAGGTTGACCACCGCTTCCTGGGTCTGGCTGTCAAAGCCGGGCTGGGCATCGGTCAGGTTCTCGCCGGTCAAAATCACCTGCTTTTTCACGATGACCGGCTGGCCGCTGCGCTCCAGATAGCGCTCGGCGCCAAGAGGCACAGCGCCCGCGCCGGTCTCGGCCGCACGAGCCTCGCCGCTTTCATCGACCAGGCGCACTTCCAGGGTGGCGGTGCGGCCCAGGATGTCCTTGGCCTTGGCCGTGTCCTGCACGCCCGGCAACTGCACCACGATGCGGTCCAGACCCTGCTGTTGGATCACCGGCTCGGCCACGCCCAACTCGTTGATACGGTTGTGCAGCGTGGTGATATTTTGTTTGAGCGACTGGTCCTGCACCCGGCGCGCTGCCTCGGGCTTGATGGTCGCAGTCAGCTTGAACTCAGCGCCGTCTGGCCCGTCGGTGGCCTGCAGGTCAGGGAACTGCTCTTGCAGCACCACACGGGCTGCCGCCAGCGCCGCCGTGTCCTTGAAGCGGACCTCGATGGTCTGGCCATTGCGGCTGATGCCGCTGTGGCGGACGTTTTTCTCGCGCAGGCTGGTGCGGATGTCACCCGTCAGTGACTCGGCCTTCTTGGTCAGAGCCGCCTGCATGTCGACCTGCAGCATGAAGTGCACACCACCCCGTAAATCCAGGCCCAGGTACATCGGCACCGCGCGCATGGCACTCAGCCAGGCCGGTGAGCGCGACAACAAATTGAGCGCGACCACATAGCCGGCGTTGGCGGGCTCTGGCACCAGGGCCTTCTGGATGGCATCCTTGGCACGGAGTTGCGTGTCGGTGGTGTCAAAACGTGCTTTGATCGAGTTGCCGTCCAGTGTCACCACTTGGGCCACCAGGCCGCCGGCCTTGAGAGCCGCCTCGACCCGGGCCAGCGTGCTGCTGTCAATCTTGACCGATGGTTTGGCCGCCGACACCTGCACCGCAGGCGATTCACCAAAGAAATTTGGGAGCGTGTACAACCCTCCCACCAATAGCGCGATCACGATGACCACGTATTTCCAGACCGGATAACGGTTCATGATCTCGCCTCTGCAGTAACGGGTTTACTTGATGCTGCCCTTGGGCAGCACCTGCACCACCGCGCTGCGCTGGATCTGGATCTCGACCCCATTGGCAACCTCAAGGCCCAGATGGCTGTCACCCATGCGGCTGACCTTGCCCAACAGGCCACCGGCGGTCGCGACTTCGTCGCCCTTGGCCAGGGCGTCGATCATGGCTTTGTGCTCTTTCTGCTTCTTCATCTGCGGCCGAATCATCACAAAGTAGAGCACCACAAACATCAAAACCAGTGGCAGCATGCTCATGAGCGAGGACTGCATATCACCGCCGCCAGCAGCGGCAGCAGGTGCGGTTTGGGCGAACGCGGAAGAAATAAACACAGGCAACTCCACAGGGTTTGACAGAAAAGACCCGACACAGCTCAGAAGCTGCGTGGGCGGGCGGCCACACGCCAGGTGACGCCGCGGCGATAACGGCGCATTGTATGACGGGGACCAATACTCCGATATGGCCCCGACAACGGCAAAGATTGTCCCCAGATTGCGTTGGGCTGCCTAGTCGGTCAGGGCCCTCAGGCAGCCCGCTGCGCCAGCGGCGGATGACGAAACTGCGCCAGCAGACCGTCCCAGGCCAGCCGTGCCGCACGCAGGTTGCGCGCCTTGACGTGGCCAAAACCCTTGATTTGCTCGGGCACGCGGGCAATGTCCAGCGCCAGCCGGTAGCGCTGTGTCCGCCATTCCGGCGCGCCATCGGCGCCCAGCCCGGCCAGCAGCTCCTCAACACTGGCCAGGTAGTCGCTGATCAAGGCGCGCTCCTGCCGCCGCTCTTCAGTGCGGCCAAACAGGTCGAACGGCCCACCACGCAAACCCTTGAGACGCGCCAGCAGGCGAAAAGCGGCCAGCATACCAGGACCGAATCTGCGCTTTTGCAACTCGCCTTTCTCGTTCTTTTTCGCCAACAACGGGGGCGCCAGGTGGTAGTTCAGCTTGTAGTCACCTTCAAACATGTTGGCGATGCGGGTCTGGAACGGTGCGTCGGTGTGCAGTCGGGCCACCTCGTACTCGTCCTTGTAGGCCATGACCTTGAACAGGTAGCGCGCCACAGCTTCAGTCAGCGCCAGGCGGGCTTCGCCCTCGGTCTGATCCACGCGCCGGACCCGCTCCACCACGGCCTGGTAACGCGCGGCGTAGGCGGCGTCCTGGTAATCGGTGAGAAAGGCCACCCGGCGGCTAATCAGCTCGTCGAGCGGGCTGCGCTTAATGAGCGTCATCACCTGACCAGGGTTAAGCAGGCGCTCAAATGCCTGCGGGTCATGGGCCGCGCGCCGGCCCCACTCAAACGCCGCTTTGTTGTTGTCCACGGCGACGGCATTGAGCTCGATGGCGCGCAACAAGGCGGCCTGCGTCAGGGGAATCCAGCCCTTTTGCCACGCAAAACCCAGCATCATGGGGTTGGTGTAGATGCTGTCGCCCAGCAGCGCCGTGGCGGCCAGGTCGGCGCTGAAGGCGCCCAGTGCCTCGGTGCCCACAGCCTGCGCGACTTGGCCAACGCAGGCCTCAGAGGGGTTTTGCCAGTTGCCGTTTTTGACAAAAGCCGCCGTGGGTGTGGCGTGGGCGTTGAGCGCAACCCGGGTCCGGCCCTCGCGCATGCGCAGCATGGTTTCCTTGGCCACCGTCACGATCGGGTCGCAGCCAATCACCAGATCAGCCGCCGCCAGACTGACACGGGTGGTGCGAATGTCACTTTGGCTGGAACCGATCAGCACATGGCTCCAGGTGGCGCCGCCCTTTTGCGCCAACCCCCCCGCGTCCTGGGTCACGATGCCACGTCCGTCCAGGTGCGCGGCCACACCCAGCAGCTGGCCGATGGTGATCACCCCGGTGCCACCAACCCCGGCCACCACAATACCCCAGACCGGCTCAGCCGTGCCGCCCAGCAGCGGCAGCGTCGGCTCGGGCAGCGCACCCAGCGCAAACGGTGACGGGCCCACGCCCTTGCTCTTCTTTTTGAGCTGGCCACCCTCGACCGTGACGAAGCTGGGGCAAAAGCCCTTGGTACACGAATAATCCTTGTTGCAGCTGCTCTGGTTAATCTGGCGCTTGCGGCCAAACTCGGTTTCCAGCGGCTCCACACTCAGGCAGTTGGACTGCACACCGCAGTCGCCACAGCCCTCGCACACCAGTTCGTTGATGACCACGCGCTTGGCTGGATCCACCAGCGAGCCGCGCTTGCGCCGGCGGCGCTTCTCGGTCGCGCAGGTCTGGTCGTAAATGATGACGGTGGTGCCCTTGAGGGTACGGAACTCACGCTGGATCGCATCCAGCAGGTCGCGGTGTGCCACCGCCACGCCCTCGGGCAGGCCGGTGACGCCGGTGTATTTGTCTGGCTCGTCGGTGACGATGCTGATACGCGCGGCCCCTTCGGCGCGCATGCTTTGGGCGATCTGCAGCACCGAGTGGCCTTCGGCTCGCTCGCCAATTTGCTGCCCGCCGGTCATGGCTACGGCGTCGTTGTACAGGATTTTGTAGGTGACGTTGACGCCGGCGGCAATGCTCTGGCGGACCGCCAGCAGGCCACTGTGAAAGTAGGTACCGTCACCAATGTTGGCGAACATGTGCTGGTCGTGGCTGAAGGGTTGCTGCCCGACCCAGGGCACGCCCTCGCCGCCCATCTGGGTGAAGCCGACCGTGGCGCGGTCCATCCAAATCGACATGAAATGGCAGCCAATGCCGGCCATGGCGCGCGAGCCCTCGGGCACCTTGGTGCTGGTGTTGTGCGGGCAGCCCGAGCAAAACCAGGGCTGACGCTCGGGCAGAGCCTGAACCAGTTGCAGCGAACGCTCCTTGGCATCCAGAATCGCCAACCGGGCATCCATGCGTGCCGCGGTGTCGGCGTCGATGCCGAGTCTCTTCAGGCGTTGGGCAATGGCGCGTGCAATCAGGGTGGGCGACAGGTCAGCATTGGCGCGCAACAGGGTGTTGCCGGTTGGGTTGGCGTTGGACCACTCGCCACCGCTGAAGTCGCCCTCAGACTCAATGAACTTGCCCAGCACATGAGGTCGCACGTCGGAACGCCAGTTGTACAACTCTTCTTTAAGCTGATATTCGATGACCTGGCGTTTTTCTTCCACTACCAGGATTTCCTGCAGGCCAGTGGCAAATTCCCGCGTGAGCTGCGCCTCCAGCGGCCAGACCACAGCCACCTTGTGCAGCCGGATGCCCAGTCGCTGGCAGGTGGCGTCATCGAGGCCCAGGTCCTGCAGAGCCTGGCGCGTGTCATTGAAGGCCTTGCCGCTGGCGATCAGCCCGAACCGGTCGTTCGGGCCTTCAATCACATTGTGGTTGAGGCGGTTGGCTCGGATATAGGCCAAGGCGGCGTACCACTTGTAGTGGAACAGGCGGGCCTCCTGCTCCAGCGCATGGTCAGGCCAGCGGATGTGCAAGCCGCCGGCGGGCATTTCGAAATCGGTCGGGATTCGAAGCTGGACCCGGTCCGGGTTGATCATCACCGTGGCGCTGGACTCAACGATTTCCTGGATGGTCTTCATGCCCGCCCAGACGCCCGAGAAACGGCTCATGGCAAAGGCATGCAGCCCAAGATCCAAAATCTCCTGCACGCTGGCCGGGAAAAACACCGGCGTGCCGCAGGCCTTGAAGATGTGGTCGCTCTGGTGCGCCGCCGTGGAGCTTTTGGAGATGTGGTCATCGCCCGCCACCGCAATCACGCCGCCCCAGGGCGTGGTGCCGGCCATGTTGGCGTGCTTGAACACGTCGCCGCACCGGTCAACGCCCGGCCCCTTGCCGTACCAGATGCCGAACACGCCATCGTATTTGTTACTGCCCGCCGGGGCAAAACCGAGCTGCTGTGTGCCCCACAGCGCGGTAGCGGCCAACTCTTCGTTGACACCCGGCTGGAACACGATGTGATGCGCCTTTAGGTGCGGCTGGGCCTTGACCAGCGCCTGGTCATACCCACCCAGTGGCGAACCGCGGTAGCCACTGATGAAGCCGGCCGTATTCTTGCCTACACGCTGGTCGCGCAGGCGCTGCAGCATGGGCAGCTTGACCAGCGCCTGCACGCCACTCATGAAAGCCGGGCCGTGATCAAGCGCATATTTGTCATCCAGTGTGACGGTTTCGAGCGCCTGACGAATATGGGGTGGCAAGGGGGCGTTCATGGCGGGCGGTTCTCCATTCTTGTGTCGGCAAAGTGTAGGCGGGCAAGCCAGATATGTCTTTGCTTTCTTTGCCCTGAAATTGGCGCAGCTGGTCGGCCTGAGCGCAGCCCCCTGTTGGCGTCGCGTCAAAAGCCTGGAGGAGTCCGGCTTCATCACTGGTTACCGGGCCGAGATCAACCGGCAAAAAATCGGGCTCGGGGTCTTGGCCTTCGTACGCCTGGACGCCGACCGCAACAGCGGTGACGTGCTGCACAAGCTGGAGGAAGCCATCCGCACCATCCCGGAAGTGGTGAGCTGCCACTACATCAGCGGCACCGGCACCTTCGACCTGCAGGTGGTCAGCCGCGACCTGCACTCATTCAGCCAGTTTGCGCGCGAGGTACTGATCAACCTGCCCAATGTGAAAGACCTGCACACCAGCTTTTCACTGGGTGAGGTCAAGGCCAGCGGCGCGCTGCCCCTAGCCCATTTGCGCGGCGGTCCGGCGCGCTAAGGCCGGGCCGGCGCTATTTTGGCCACAGCACCCACAGCTGCACCGGTTGCTTCAGGCGGCCGGCCAATTCTTCGGCGGCCTTGCCCCAACCTGCAAAATAATCGGCTCGCACGGCACCAATAATGGCGCTGCCGGCGTCCTGGGCCAGCACCAGCTTGCGCAGCTGGGCGGTGGCACCACTCGACACCAGCCAGACTGGCGTGCCGAAGGGAATGCTGAGCGGGTCTACAGCGATCGAGCGCCCTGGCGTCAGGGCCACACCCTGTGCGCCACGCGGGCCCCACACGGCATTGAGGTCAGTCAGGGGTTCTTCGCGAAAAAACACCGTGCGTGGGTTGCTCCAGAGCATCTCGTTCACACGGTCCGGGTTTTGCACCACCCAGCTTTTGATCGACGGCCACGACGCATCGCGCAGCGCGCCCTGGTCAAGCAGCCAACGCCCCACACTTTTATAGGGTTGCTCGTTGGAGCCAGCATAGGCCAGACGGGCCTGTCGCACGCTGCCATCCGGCTGGGTGATGCGGACGCGGCCCGAGCCCTGAATCTGCAGAACCAGGGCATCCACCGGGTTCGCAAGGTAGGCGATCTCGCGGCCAGCGAGCAGCCCCCGGACCTCGGGCGAGCGGTCGATCTCCTCTCGGGTGTACCAGGGACGGCGCTGCGCCAGCGTCAGCGGTGGCTGATAGAGAGGCACCGTGAACTGGCTGTCGGGCAGGCGGGATGCCTGGAGCTCAGGCTCAAAATAGCCAGTGAGCAAACCCTCGGCACCGCCGGTCCGTGCTTCAACGCGGTAGGGCTGCAGCCGCGCCATCAGCCAGACACGTTGGGCCGGTCCGTCGGCGATGCTGAGGCGTCGCACTTCGCCGCACAGCGGCGCAAATACCGGTCCCGGCCGTTCGCAGCTTTTGAGCCAGGCATTCCAGGCCTCGTGCAGCGCGTCGGCCTCAAAGCCTGGCAACTCGGCCCAGCGGACGGCAACCCAACGCGTCTTGGCTTGCAGCAGGGGCGCCGGCAGTGGCGCCGTGTCGTCGGGCGGCGACTCGGCCACGGGCAGCGGTGCGGCGGCGAGCGTACCTACAATCAGTAACCATGCAAAAAAATAGCCGAGCTTTCTCATGACACTGCTGCTGCTCGAAGCCCTGGGCGCCCTGCTGCTGCTGCTGCTGATCGTCTGGTGGACCATGTTTTCCGGGCGGGAGCGTGGCGAGCTGCCGCAGCAGCCCGACAAGGACACCCCCTCAGTGCCCAGCCCACCCACCGACAAGCAAGCTTAAGGCGCATGACGCAGCAGGTAGGCTGGCGCCGGGCTCACGCTGGCGTCGTCAGCTACCTCGAACACTTGGTCATCCATCGCACTTTGCATCAGCACATGTTATGCGATTGCCGAAGCCGGCAGGGCTCCCAACACCCAGGCCGAAGAACCGGTCACAACACCCGATCGCCCAGCGCTGGCAACTGCGCCCGGCAGGCGCTTAGCCGGTCAAAGTCGAGCTCGGCACACACCACACCGGCACCCTCGGCCTGTTCGGCCAGCAGCCCGCCCCAGGGATCCACCAGCAGGGTGTGGCCCCAGGTGCGTCGTCCATTTTCATGCACGCCACCCTGCGCCGCAGCCGCCACGAACGCCAAATTTTCAACGGCCCGCGCCCGTAACAGAATGTCCCAGTGCGCCTGCCCGGTGCCGTGGGTGAAGGCACTGGGCACCAACAGCAGGTGGGCACCCTGGTCGGCATAGTGGCGGTAGAGCTCGGGGAAACGCAGGTCGTAGCAAATGCTCAAGCCCACCCGCCAGAGGTGGCCGTCGCGCGATGGCAGCTCGAAGCTGACCGGCTTGGCGCCGGGGCGCAACACGGCAGATTCGTCATAACGCTCGCGGCCATTGTCAAAACGAAACAGATGAATCTTGTCGTAACGGCAAACCCGCTCACCGCTTGGGGCATACACCAACGTGCTGTTGAAGACCCGGTCCGCCGCAGTGACCTCCTGGTCCGCCGAGGCCAGTGCCAGGGGCAGGGTGCCGCCCACGATCCACAGTCCCAGCTCAAGCGCGCTGGCGGCCAAAAATTGCTGGATCGGCCCCTCACCCAAGGGCTCCTGGGCCGCCAGCTTGTCAGTGTCTTTGCGCCCCAACAGGCAAAAGTATTCGGGCAGGACGGCGAGTTCTGCGCCCTCGGCTGCGGCGGCGCGCAGCAGGGCCTGCGCGCTGTCCAGATTGGACTGCACACTGGTGCCTGACACCATTTGAATTGCGGCAACTTTCATTTGCTGGCCTCGGGTTGGGGGGGTGGGTTGGTGTCGGGCAGTGCGCTCTTGCGCTCCACCCGTCGAACAATGGGATCGGCCCAGGCGCCCTCGATCTGGAAGGTCTGGGTCGCTGCCTCCATCAGTGGCCGACGCAGGAACAGCTGTGCCAGAAAGGTGCCCAGTCCCACCGCCGGATTGATGACAGTGGCAATCAGCGAGGCCGTACCGGCATTGAGTTCGGGCACGACCACCGCACGGATGGTCTGCGTTTCCAACGCCAGGTCGGCACGTCCCTCCATCATCACGGCCGCATTGACACCTTTCATCTGCAGATTATTGCTGCGGGCAATGCCCTGCTCAATCGCCACGTCACCGCGCAGGTTGTCAAAGCTGAAGCCCTCGCTGAAGACATCCCGAAAATCCAGGACCAGTCGGCGCGGCAGGGTCTGCAGGCTCAGCACACCCAGCAGTTTGGCGATACCGGCATCAGCCTTGAGGAATTGACCGCCTTCGACGTCGACCAAAAAAGCGCCGCCGAGGGAGGGGTAGTCGATGCTGATCGGGGAGCCGAGCCAGCTCACCTGCCCCTCCATCTTGCCGCGGCCACGGCGCACCACGTCTTTCATGCCAAGCCGTCCCAGTAAAAGACCGACGTCTGTCATGTCAAGCCGGAAATTCATCAAGGTGCGCCGACGTTCGGACCCGCCACGCGTGGCGCGTGCTCCAGTCAGGCTGGACCAACTGCCAGTGGTGCTGAACGTGGCCTCCGGCATGACGAGGTTGAGTTTGTTGAGCCGCCATTCGCGCCCGACCCCGTCCAACACGGCGGTACCACCGGCACGGTTGACCGCATCGACCTCCAGCCGCCCCAGCCGCTTGCCCCGCAGGGTCAACTCTTCCACCACCACGTCCAGCGCCGGGATACTGACCGGCTGCTCGCTGAGCAGGGCCTCGACGTCGGTTCCGCCGCCGGGAACGATGACCAGGCGGGCCAGGCGGGCGTAAACCCGCCCAGCCCCATTGCCAGTGGGCTGCCGGTACTCGACATAGCCATTGAGCTCGCTGGCGTCCAGGTTGGCACGCCACAACAGGCCATCGCGCGAACCACCCAACACGATGTCGCTGAAGCGGCGACCGGCCACGGTCAAGTCAACGGCCCGCACTGCCAGGCTGGTGGGCAGGTAAGCAGACGTCGTCGGACTGAGGGCGGCGCCGCCGGACGCCCCCCACCAGCGGCCAATGGCGAACCGGCCCACTGCGACAGAGTGGCAGACCACGCGTCAATGTCAAGCACCGGCACATTGATGTTGGCCACCACCCCTGCGTCGGGCATGGGCGCGGCCTCCTGTGCCGACAGACCAACGCCAATACTGCCCCGCAGCACGCGTGGCTCAGTGCCACTCAGATCACGCACGTAATCCACTGCCACCAAACTTCCCAGCGTCAGCGTCAACTGGTCGCGAGGGCGCGCCGCTGCGCCCGTGCCCGCCAGCTGCAGCGATTCAAAGCGCAGAGGTAGGGCCACTTCAGCATTTTTGGCCAGGGGGGCGGGCAGGCTCAAGCTCAAGCCCTGTAACGTGCTGGTGACCAGCAAATCGGGGGGGCCCTGGCGCAGGCCCAGCACCGCGTTGTAAGCGGTGCTGCCACCGGCCTGACGCGCTAGCCGGGCCAGCAGGCCAAGCTCAGACGCCTGACGCAAACCCTCGGCCGACGCCACGCCGCTGACGCGGATCACGGTCGTCGCGGCCAAGCGCCCCTGCGCAGGACCGTCGCCCGCCGCAGCAAGCGCCACCGTACCTCCTTCAATCCGGGCCTCGCCGCCAAACAAGCGCGCCTGTCCGGCCGTAACGGAAAAGCCGCTCTCGCTGAAAGTAACGCTGCCCCGGGCCCGACCGAGGGTCGGGGTGTCGGGGGAAATCTGGATGTCATTGCCGGCCAGCAAAACGCTGCCCTGCACCGCCGAGCGTGCCAGATTGCCCAGAGGCAGCGTCAGCTTGAACTGGTAGTCGGCCTCGCCAGTAGCCACAGAGCGGGCCAGTGCACGCCCGGTCATTGACCCCATCGGTGAGGCATTGATCATGGCCAGCGCCTGTGCCAGCGGACCCTGAACCTTGGCAGACACCGTCACTACACCAAGCTTCCCCAGGTCAGACAGCAGCGCGTCGGCCCGAAGGATTTGCAACCCAGGCGTGCCCGCAACCCGAGCACGGACGCTCCGCAATTGCAACTGGTTTCGGTCAATCAGTAACTCACCGTTGAGCTGCGTCAACGCCGGCCATGGCAGCGCCTGCGGGGACTGCAGCGTGCGCGGGACATAGCGATAGCTGGCGTTACGGACATCCGCGCTGATCTGAAAGTCGCCCTGCTTCGCATCCAAGAATGGGAACTGCTGCAGGTTGCCCTTGAGCCGAACCTTGACCGCACTGGCAGTGCCCGCTGTGATCGCCTCGCGCAGGTAGTCCCGCACCGACAGTGGCAGGCTGAGTGGCAGGTAACGGTGCACGCGAGTGCCATCGGCGCGACTGAGTGTGGCCTGAAGGTCCAAAACGCCGGGCCAATGCGATCGACCCGGTGCAAGACCCGGCTCACCGGTCTCCCATTTGATCTGTGCCTCGCCTTGTGCATCGGCATTGCTGAACTTTAGGTTAGGCAGCTGCACCGCCAGCCGATCACCTTCGAGCTGCCAGCGTACATCGGTCGACAGCTGGCTCAACGGCAAGCGGGGCTCTAACCACAGGCCCGGCAGCTCCAGGGCGCCGTTGTCCATCGCCACACTGGCTTTGCCACCTGCCTGGTTGAGATCGAACACAACGCTGGCGCCCTGAACGCCGGGCAGTGTCGCGCTCGTCAACGCCAGCTGACTCACCTGGCCCTTGGCGCTATAACTGCGCAAGGCACTCAACTCGCCTTGCCAACTCAGCTGCAGTGGGCGCATCAAACCCCTGGGGACATGAGCCAGCAGGGCCGTGCGCAGCTCAGCACTGAGCGGCAGCCGGTTTGCGATCTGGGCCAGTGCTGCCAGATCAATCTGGTCGGCCGTGAACTCGCCACGCGAAGGCAGCGTGCCCTGGGCCGCCTGATGCTGAAAACTGATGTCCGACGCCGGCCAATGCAAGCCGTCCTGGGTGTCAAAGCTCAAGGCCTGGGCCGCCAGGGCCAGCCCGCCGGCCAGGGGCCGCCCGGTCAAGCGGCCTTGCACTGAGCGCAATGCCAGAGGCTGCAAACCAGCGCCCAAGCCCACTTGTACCTGACTGAGCGCCAGGTCGGCGACCGCACCCTGCCACTGCCCCTGCACCACATCGGCCCAGGCGCGTAAAGTGCCGCCGCCCCGCTGCAGATCGACCCCAAGCGCGACATACCGGCCCAGCTCGGACAGGTCAACCCGCTCAAAAGCCGTGTAAAACTGGCCGTCCCAGGTCTGCCAGCGTCCGCCCTGTACCGACAACAGAGGTTGCAGAAAACGCCCGATCACACTAAAACGATCGCCCCAGGCGGTCGGTGGCGTCGCGTCCAGGCGCAACTCATGGCGGCGCCCGACATTGCGCAACACCAGCTGGACCTGGCGCAATGACAGGGTTGGCGCCGCACGCAGCTCATCCGTCCAGTCGATGCTGCCGCCCTGGACCACCCATTCGCGTTGTGAAAAAAACCAGTCAAGCAGGGCCAGCCCAGACGCACCCGCGCTGGACAGATCCAGCCCGGCCACGTGAAGCTTGCCGCCACGATCGCGCCGAACCTACAATCGCGGCTGCTCCACCACCAGCTGATCAAAGCTGCGGTTCCAGACTGAGCGCGGCGACAGCGCCACCAGCACCCGAGACAACTGCAGCACCGGCCGAGCTTGAGGATCGAGCAGCTGCACGTCAGTCAGCGCGAAGGAGGGCACCAGCCCATTCGACTGCGCCGTGATGGCGCCAATGCTAAGCTCTATTCCGAGCAGGCGGCTCCCCCGCGCTTCCAGCATCGGACGGAATTCCCCAATTCGCGGCACAATGACCCAATGCAGCGTGCCCCAGGCCAGCAGAAAGAGCAGCCAGGCGCCCAACAACAACCACAAAGAGCCGCGCGCCAAGGCTGACAGGTTTTTCAGCAACACTGAGGGGGCAGGCGACCGGGGAATCATCTTGACTTTGAAGCTATGACAGGAATTATGACCCGGGTGCTCCTCTCCGCTCATTCGCGGTTTGGGCAGCGGGTGCGACGCAGGTATGACGCACAACTGGCGCTGCTGCCACCTGGCCGGCCTGATCCTGCCACGCTGGCACAGACCTATGCTGACTTACGGGCACAGGGGCTAGACACCAGCGCGGCCTTGCGCGCCACCCGCCAGCTGGTGCTTGAGCGTCTGCTTTGCCTGGACTGCGACACACGGGCCCCGTTGCAGGACATCACCCAGGCCATGACCGACCTG
The DNA here is from genome assembly GCA_964201255.1 of Rhodoferax sp. Taxonomy (GTDB): domain Bacteria; phylum Pseudomonadota; class Gammaproteobacteria; order Burkholderiales; family Burkholderiaceae_C; genus Rhodoferax. The sequence goes on along the minus strand of CAXNFT010000019.1, from coordinate 4,536 downwards.
GCCGAGTTCTCACTGCAAACAGCATGCGCCCAGGTGCAGGCCGATTTGCAGGCCGTGCATGGCAGGCCGCTGTCAGCCCAGGCTGAGCCGGTGCCGCTGTGGGTGGTGGGCATGGGCAAGCTGGGCGCGCGTGAATTGAATGTGTCAAGCGACATCGACCTGATCTATGTCTACGACCAGGACGGAGAGACCAGCGGTGATGCCCAGGGGCGTGGCCGTCTGAGCAATCAAGAATATTTTGGCCGCGCCGTGCGCGCCCTGTACAGCCTCATTGGCGATACCACCGAACACGGTTTCGTGTTCCGGGTCGACCTTGCCCTGAGGCCCAATGGCAACTCGGGCCCACCGGCCATCTCGCTGGGCGCGCTGGAAGAGTACCTGCATGTCCAGGGCCGGGAGTGGGAGCGCTTTGCCTGGCTGAAAAGCCGCGTCGTCGCCACCTTGGGGGACGTGCCCGGCGGCAATGTCCTTGGCCTGCGCAGCGTGGTCCTACCGTTTGTGTTCAGGCGCTACCTGGACTACGGCGTGTTTGATTCGCTGCGCGTCCTGCACCGGCAAATTCGCGAACATGCGCTGCGGCGCAGCACCGGCCACCCTGAGCGGGCCAATGACGTCAAGCTTTCGCGTGGCGGTATTCGAGAGATCGAGTTCACCGTGCAACTACTACAGGTGGTGCGTGGCGGCCAGTTTCCTGAGTTGCGAACTCGGCCGACACTGAGCGCGCTGCCGCGCCTGGCCAAGGCTAGCCTGATGCCGCAGGCCACGGCGCAGGCGCTGGCCCAAGCCTACGTGTTTTTGCGCCAGGTCGAGCACCGCATCCAGTACCTCGACGACCAGCAGACCCATGTGCTGCCCACGCAAGACCACGACCTGAGCTGGATCGCCCAGACCCTGGGCTATGCCACGGCCCACCTGTTGCTGCAGCAGCTCGACGCCCATCGCGAGTTGGTGGCGCAGGAGTTTGACAAGCTGCTGGGCGGTAGCGCTGAGCGTGACTGCAAGGGCTGCAGTGGCAAGACAGGCGCCAGCGCGCCTGAGTTCGACGAGTTGCTGGCGCAGTTGCCGGCCGACTTTCGGGCCCGGGTGGCACACTGGCGGGATCACCCACGGGTCCTGGCGCTGCGGGAGGAATCCCGCGCTCGGCTGGTGCGGCTGGTGGCACGAACCGCCCAATGGGTCGCGGAAGGCCGGGCGACAGAAGCGGCGGCGGTGCGGCTGGCTGACTGGATGGAGCCGCTGCTGCGCCGCGAAAGCTATCTAGCACTATTGGTGGAGCGGCCCAATGTGCACGAGCGACTGCTCCGCTTGCTGGGTGCTGCACGATGGCCGGCACGCTACCTTTTGCTGCACCCTGGCGTGATCGATGAACTTGCCGGGGCGGACTTGCTTGGGGAACGGTTCAACGCAGTGGACTTCGAGTTCGAGCTGGATCATCGGCGCAATGCCCTGGCCGGCACCGGTGAGGATGACGACGAGACGCTGCTCAACCTGCTGCGCCGCGCCCACCACGCCGAAGTATTCCGCACTTTGGCGCGCGACCTGGAAGGCCACATCACCGTCGAGCAGGTTGCCGACGACCTGAGCGCGCTGGCCGAGGCCGTTTTGCGCGTGACCACCCGTTGGTGCTGGAACCGGCTGAAAAGCCGGCACCGCGTCACGCCACAAATCGCCATCATTGCCTATGGGAAAATGGGGGGCAAGGAGCTCGGCTATGGCAGCGACCTGGACATTGTTTTTGTCTATGCCGACGACGACGAGCGGGCGGGCGAGATCTACGCCAACCTGGTACGCAAGCTCATCAACTGGCTGACGGTCAAAACCGGCGAGGGCGACCTGTACGAGATCGACACCGCCTTGCGACCCAATGGCAACGCTGGCCTGCTGATCACCACCTTTGATGCTTACGCCGACTACCAGCGGCAGCGCGGCAGCAACACCGCCTGGACCTGGGAGCACCAGGCTATGACAAGAGCTCGCTGTGTGCTGGGTCATGCTGATCTGCGCCAGCGCTTTGATGCGGTTCGGCAGGCTGTCATCATTGCCCCACGGCAGACAGCTGACCTTCAACAAGAAATTGTGGTGATGCGGGAACGCGTGCGCAGCGCTCACCCAGTCAAAGCCGGCCACTTTGACATCAAGCACAGCGCGGGTGGCATGATCGACGTCGAGTTTGCGGTGCAGCATCTGGTGCTGTCACAAGCCGGCCAGCACCCCGAGTTGCTGGAGAACGCCGGCAATATCGCACTGCTGGAGCGAGCACAAACTGCGGCTCTGCTGCCGCCCGGTGTCGGACACGCTGCCGCCGGCGCCTACCGTGAGCTACGCCGGGTGCAACACCATGCACGGCTGAATGAAGAGACAACTCAGGTGGCGCCGGGCCAGTTGCTGGTCGAGCGCGAGGCCGTACTGGCGCTTTGGCAGGCGGTGTTTGGTCAGGGAACACCATGAGACCTGTGGCCAGCTTCTGAAGGTAACATCCGCTTTCTTATCCACCGCTTGCGCGGTCACTCCCCATTCTGGCCACCGGGCCGGACGGCGCCATCACACCGAGGAAACCAGATGTCCCAGCCCAAATTGATGCTTGATTACATTTATGGCCATGAGAGCGCACATCCCGATGCGGTCTACCTGACACAGCCGACTGGCGGCGGGCAGGTGGTGGACTACACCTGGGCACAGGCCCTGGACCAGGCGCGGCGCATGGCGGCGCACCTGCAAAGCCGCGGCATGGAGCCCGGCGCCCGCATTGCCATCCTGTCCAAGAACAGCGCCCATTTCATCATCGCCGAGTTGGCAATCTGGATCGCCGGCGGTACTACGGTGGCGATCTTCCCGACAGAAACCGCCGACACCATCCGCTACGTGCTGGAGCACAGTGGTGCCAGCCTGCTGTTTGTGGGCAAACTCGACACGTGGCAACAGCAGACCCCGGGCATTCCTGCCGGACTGCCCTGCATCGCGCTGCCCCTGTCGCCACCGACCACGTTCGAAACCTGGGATGCCATCACGGCCCGCACCCCGCCGCTAACCGGTCGTCCGGCGCGTGCAGCCACAGACCTCGCGATGCTGATCTACACCTCGGGCTCGACCGGCCAACCCAAGGGCGTGATGCACAGCTTCGAGCGAATTACTGCTGCCAGCCTTGGCATCGTGACCGAGCTTAAAAGCCGTATCGGCGCTGAGTTGCACAACCGGGTGCTGTCTTATCTGCCGCTGGCCCATGTGTTTGAACGTGCCTGGGTCGAGTGCGGCTCGCTGGTGGATGGCAACACGCACCTGTACTTTGCTGAATCGCTCGACACCTTTTTGCAGGACCTGAACCGGGCACGCCCCACCACCTTTATTTCGGTGCCCCGGCTGTGGCTCAGGTTCCAGCAGGGGGTGTTCAGCAAGATGCCACCCAAAAAGCTCGATCGGCTACTCGGCATTCCGATTCTGGGGCGCATCGTTGCGCGCAAGGTGCTCAAGGGCCTGGGGCTGGACCAGGCCCTGCTGGCCGGTAGCGGCTCGGCGCCGATCCCCGCTGAGCTGATCAGCTGGTACCGCCGGCTCGGGCTGAACCTGTCCGAGGGCTACGCCATGACCGAGGACTTTGCCTACTCACACAACTCCACTGACGCCATCAACGCACCTGGGTACGTGGGCGTGCCGATGCCAGGCGTACAGGTCCGCCTGAGTGGCGAAGGCGAGGTGCTGATCAAATCACCAGGCCAGATGGTGGGCTACTACAAGCGGCCCGACCTGGACGCCGAATGCTTTACCGCCGATGGCTTCTTTCACACCGGCGACCGTGGCGAGATCCGGGCTGACGGCCTGCTCAAGCTGACCGGCCGCGTCAAGGAATTGTTCAAGACCTCCAAGGGCAAGTACGTGGCGCCAGCCCCGATCGAGAACCGGCTCAATGCCCACCCGATGATCGAGCTGTCGCTGGTGTCAGGCGTCGGCCAGAGCGCGGCCTATGCATTGGTGGTGCTGGCCGAAAACCTGCGCCCGCAACTCGGTGATGCCGCGGTGCGGGCCAAGGTGCAGCAGGAGCTCAGTGACTTGCTGCGCCAGGTGAACCAGGCCGTCGCCGACTACGAACAGCTGCGCATGATCGTGGTCGCGCGCGAGCCCTGGAGCATAGAGAACGGCATGCTGACCCCGACCATGAAAATCCGGCGCAGCCGGATCGAAGCCGAGTTCGAGGCGCAACTGGCCCACTGGTACGCCAGTCAGGGCCCCGTGCACTGGGCCTGAGGCCCAGTCGTACTTAGGCGGCGGGCCGATGATTGTCATCAGCCCAGCCGAATTGGTCACCTCCTGCTAACTCGTCACTTCCTGCTAACTCGTCACTTCCTGCTAACTCGTCATCCCCGGCTTGAACGGGGATCCATGACTTCCCGGATTCCCGTACATGGACGCTCCCGGTATGCCAAGCTTTCAATTCATGACGGTTTGAAGGTAAAGATTGCACCCGTACATTCGGACTTTGAATGCGGCTTGCGCCGCTGTCCCTGATGGGATTCGCTGGTTGACTCCTCGATCGGTCGTTCG
>CAXNFT010000018.1:0-19983 GCA_964201255.1 Rhodoferax sp. | reverse complement strand
GCCGTCCAGTGGGGCAAGTTGCTGCTGAACCTGAACAACCCGATCAATGCCCTGTCCGGCCTGCCGCTGCGCGATCAGTTGCTGCAGCGGGACTACCGCCGCGTGCTGGCCGCCTTGCAACTGGAAGCCTTGGCCGCACTGAAGGCGGCTGGCATCTTCCCCGCGCAGGTGTCCAGCGCCCCGCCCCGCGCGCTGCCAAACATCCTGCGCCTGCCCAACTGGCTGTTTACGCGGGTTTCGGCACGTATGCTGCGGATAGACGCCAGTGCCCGCTCGTCGATGTGGGACGACCTGCAGCAGGGACGTGGCACCGAAATCGACGACCTAAGTGGGGCCGTGGTGCGGCTGGCGGCCCGCCATGGGATACCGGCACCATGCAATGCCGCCATTGCACAACTGGTCATGGTCCACCGCCTCGGACAGCGCTGGTCTGGTGCCGCGCTGCGCCAGGCGGTCATGGGGTCATGACTGCCGTGGTGCCCACCCAAACCATTGACATCGACGGCGTGACGGTCCACCTGGCGGGCCAAGGCGACACCCTGCTGATGCTGCACGGCTGGCCCGATACGCTTCACCTGTGGGACGGCACGGTGGTTGCCCTGCAGGACCAGTGCCGCTGCGTGCGGCTGACGCTGCCGGGCTTTGACCTGACGCAAGCAGCCCGGCCCACGTCCTTTGCGCGCATGAGCACGCTGCTGTGCCAGGTGCTGGATCGGGTCAGCCCGGGGCAGGCCGTGACACTGCTGCTGCACGACTGGGGCTGCGCCTTTGGCTATGAATTTGCGGCTCGCTACCCAGATCGGGTGGCGCGCATCGTCGCCGTGGACATTGGCGACTACAACTCGAAGGCCCTGCGACGGGCGCTGAGCCCCACGGCCAAATCGCAAGTCTGGGCTTATCAGGTCTGGCTGGCGTTGGCCTGGATGCTGGGCCGCCACCTTAGCCAGCGCCTAGGTAGATGCATGACGCGCTGGATGGCGCGCGTACTGCGCTGCCCCGCACCGGCGGCGCAGATCGGCTGGCAAATGAACTACCCATATGCCATGCGCTGGTTCGGCCTGGCTGGCGGCCTGCAGCAGGCAGCCGCCATTCAACCGGGCTGCCCTCTGCTCTACCTATACGGCCAACGCAAACCCTTCATGTTCCACTCACCCACCTGGCTGGCGCAGGTGGCATCGCGGCCCGGCAGCGCAGTCCAGGCTTTCAAAGCCGGTCATTGGGTGATGCTGGACCAGCCCGCCGAATTCCATGCCTGTGTCCGCCGCTGGTTGCTGGCCAGCTCAACCATTGAAAGCCCTCCATGACGAACGACGCCACGAACGCACCTCGGGTGCTGGCCTTTGATGTCTTTGGCACTGTGGTCGACTGGCACGGTAGCGTGGCGCGCGAGGTGCAGGCACTTTACCCTGGGGTCGACGGCAATGCCTTCGCGCTGGCTTGGCGCGCCGGCTACCAGCCAGCCATGCGCCGGGTGATGTCGGGCGAGTTGGGCTGGACCCTGATCGACGACCTGCACCGCTTGATTCTGGACGAGCTTTTGCCCCGCTTTGACTTGGGCAATATGACTGAGACAGAGCGCCAGCACCTGAACAAGGTCTGGCACCGGCTGGACCCCTGGCCGGACGTGGTGGCGGGATTGCATAGGCTCAAAACACGCCACACCCTGTGCACCCTGTCCAACGGCAACCTCGGTCTGCTCACCAACATGGCCAAGCGGGCAGGCCTGTCCTGGGACTGCATTTTGTCGGCCGAAGTGTTTCGCGCCTACAAACCCGACCCAGCCACCTACCTGGGCGTGGCCCGGGTGTTTGACCTGAACCCGAGCCAGGTGATGCTGGTAGCTGCGCACCAGGATGACCTGGCCGCCGCACGCGCCTGCGGCTTGCAAACGGCCTACATCGAGCGCCCCGCAGAGTTCGGTCTGGCGCAGATCAAGAATGTATCACCTGACCCGGCCAACACCCTGCATGCGCGGGACTTTCTGGACCTGGCGGATCAGCTCTCTTACTCCTGAGGCACACCAGCGTCTTTGACCACCTTGGCCCATTTGCTGGTTTCGGTCTTGAGGTAAGCGTCAAACTCGGCCGGTGAACCGGTTCGAGCCTGAAAGCCCAAGCCCTCCATCTTGGCGATGAAGTCTGGCGTGGCGGCCGCTTTGGCAGTCTCTAACGCCAGACGGTTGCGCACCGCCAGTGGCAGGCCCTTGGGGCCGTAAAGGCCCATCCAACCCACAGCTTCGTAAGCCGGCAGGCCGGCTTCTGCCGCCGTCGGAATATCTGCCACAGCCGCTAGCCGCGCTGGGCCGGTGACCGCGAGACCGCGCAGCTTGCCCGCTTTGATGTTGGGAATCACCGTGTTGTCAAATGCCACCTGAACCTGGCCACCCAGCAAATCCACCACCATGGGTGCGCTGCCTTTGTAGGGCACGTGGGTGATTTTGGTACCGGCCAGCGTGTTGAATAACTCCCCTGCGAGGTGCGGCGTGGTGCCCGTGCCGGATGAACCAAAGTTCAATTTATCAGGGTTGGCCTTGGCATAGCTCACCAACTCGCGCAAGGTCTTGACCGGCACCGCAGCGTTGACCGTGATGATGTAGGGGGTCAAGGCCACCAGCGAGACCGCCGTGAAGTCAGCTTCAGCGTCGTAAGGCATCTTGCGGTAAACGGCAGGGGCTATGGCGTGGCTGCTGACGGTACCCATCACCAGGGTGTAGCCGTCTGGCGCCGACTTGGCGACCCCATCCGCGCCGATCAAGCCGCCAGCGCCGGCCTTGTTGTCCACAATGACGGTTTGCGCCAAGGCAGTCGACAGTTTCTCGGCCAAAGCACGGGCCACGATGTCAACTGCGCCGCCTGCAGGGTAAGGTACGACCAGACGAACCGCGCGATTGGGCCAGTCTTGTGCACTAGCGGCGCTCAACATCAAGGCCAGAACGACCCCAAGCAAATAGCGCGCCGAACTGGTCCCAAGGTTTGGGGTGAGATGTTTTGATGACATAGGTCAGTCTCCTGTTTTTATGATTTTGGCACGGCTTGACAGAAGACCTTTGTACCGGTCACATGGACGATTGCAGGGGCGGCCAGCTTTTCGCCCACGGACGCTATTCACCTGAACCACTCAGCTTGCCACTCAGCAACTCCGGCAAGCGTGCCAGTGGCAGCCGCATACCACAGGCCTGGGCATGGCCACCGCCCCCAAAGCTGGCGGCCAGTGGAATGCAGTCAAACCCACGCTGCGAGCGCAAACCAATCTTGACCACGCCGGTCTTGTCCACCGTCCACATCAGCGCAAAGGTGCCGCTTTGGCGGGACAAGAGCTCGCCGATTTGGCTATGGAAAACGCCCGGCACATTGACCATCAGCCCGGCTACACCATTCACTGTGACGGGCTGTGCCGACTCAGCCAGGTCGACCGCGAGCTTGGTGAATTTTTCGTCCATGGCGCGGCCGCGCATCACATAAGACGCCCGCTCGTCGGGGCCGAAATCCGCAATGGCGCTCCAGCGGGCAAAGTCAAAGGCTTCCATGTCCAGCGCCGCCAAAAAAGCGGCACTGTCGGGGTACTGCCATGTCCAGATGTCGCGGTCTTCTACATGGCGCACCAGATCCGGCAGGGGGACCTCGGGCAGGAAAAAATCCCATGCCAGCCGGGCGCCAGATTTTTTCATGTCGAAATGCACCACGCCACATCGGCATTTGAAGCCGTGCAAGGTGTCGGCGGCACTCTTATGATGGTCCAGCAGCACCAACTGGGCTGCACGGACCTCCACCGCCTGCAGCAGCTCGGGACCAAATGAAAAATCAAGGATGTAAACGGCCCGGCCAGCGAGCGCCGGCAGCGCATCGACCGACGTGATCTGACCATGGTCCAGGGCCAAAAATTCCGCCCGCCCCCGGTAAAAGCGCCAGGCCGCGAGTGCGGCGGCAAAGCCATCGGGGCAGTTGCGGCCATGGTAGATCACCAGCGGCTGCGGGTCGTTAAGGTCAGGCCGAATAAGCAGGCCCAAGGGAAGAAGTGTGGTCATGGGCAAAATCATACGCCCTGCCTAAAATCAAACCATGAGCCTGCCCGCGCCACCCCCGTTTTTCACTGCCACCGCGCTCCCCGAGGGCCAGCCCTGCGAGGCCTGGCCAGAGCAAACGCTGCTGATGTCGCTGGAGCTGGGGGGCATCGACTGGCCGAGTTCCTGCCGCAATGGCACCTGTCGCACCTGCCTGGGACTGATGTTGAGCGGGACCGTGCGCTATGACATCGAGTGGCCCGGCCTGAGCGCAGAAGAAAAAGCCGAGGGCTGTGTGCTGCCCTGCGTGGCCTACCCCTGCAGCGACCTCACCCTACAGCGCGGCTCATGACGGTCGCGGGATTTGCTTGAAGCGGATCTTGCGGTCCAGCTCAATGGCATCTTTCTTGACCTGCCGCTGGGCGTCGAGCTGTTGCCCCGCCTGCAACCACTGGGCAAACTCTGAGGGTGTCTCCAGCGTCACGCGGCCCAGCGCTGCCGCACGGAAATCGTAGATGACGATTTCGGCCGCCTTTTGCAGGTTGACGCGCTGGCCCGACTGCAGGGCCCCGCGCTGTCGGCCTATGGCTGTCAGCAGGTCTTCATCACTGAGCCCCTCCACCTGGGTGAGCTTGTAACGCAAGGCCAGTGCCTGCGAGTAATGGGTTTTAAGGTACTCCAACAATTCGAGCGCCACCTCTTCCTCATTGAACGCGTTGCGGCCGATGGCACCGCTGGCTGCCAGGTTGTAGCCGCTCTTGGCCACGATGATGCGCGGCCACAGCACGCCCGGTGTGTCGTACAGGTAGAAGTCGTCCGCCAGCGTGATGCGCTGCTCCAGCTTGGTGATACCAGCCTCGTCGCCGGTCTTGGCGGCGCGCCGCGCCGTCAAGGTGTTGATGAGGGTGGACTTGCCCACATTGGGAATGCCGCAGATCAGCACCCGCATCGGCTTGGCCATGCCGCCCCGGTTGGGCGCGAGTTCATGACAGGCCTGGACCAGCGCACGCGCCGGCGTGGCCATGCTGGCGTCCAGCGCCAGGGCACGGGTTCCGGGCAGGGCGCTGTAATGGGCCAGCCAGCCCGCGGTTTGCATCGGGTCGGCCAGGTCCTGCTTGTTCAGGACTTTGAGCGCAGGCTTGTGCCCGGTCAGCTCGGTCAGCATCGGGTTGGCGCTGGAGCCAGGCAGGCGGGCATCGAGCAGCTCGATGACCACATCGATCGCCTTCACACGCTCCTCGATGGCTTTTTTGGTCAAATACATGTGACCGGGAAACCATTGAATGGCCAAATTTTTCTCCTGTTACGGACAAGGTCCGAGGCACCGATTGTCCCTTTATCAGGGTGTCGTTCAGACTCAGTCGTTCAAGGACCCACGCAGGGCCTTGGTCTGGGAGCGTTGGCTTTTGGCTTCCCGGCGCCGCTGGCGCGCACCATAGCTGGGCCGAGTGGCCCGCCGCTCCTTGGGGGCCTGCGCCACGCTGTTGACCACCTCGTGGAGCCTCACAAAGGCGTCCAGCCGGTTCATCTCTTGGGTGCGGTGCTGTTGGGCCTTGATCACCAGCACCCCCGCCTTCGTGATACGACTGTCTTGGAGGGCAAGTAAGCGTTCCTTCACGTCCTCGGCCAGGGACGAGGCCGCTATGTCAAAGCGCAAATGAATGGCGCTCGACACCTTGTTGACATTTTGCCCGCCCGCACCCTGGGCGCGGATGGCCGTCACCTCGACTTCGGTCTCCAGAATTTCCAACGCAGGGGGTCCAGCGTCCTCAGCCATGAAGTGTCTCTGACGTCATGTCTTGGATTATCGACGGCGGCGGGTGCCAGGGTCATAGCCAGCGGTATGACACCCTTAACTGCGCTGACGTGTGCGCGTAAAATCAAGTCGCTGGAGGCTCGCTGCCCAAGCTGCACCCTGATTGAAAACAAAATATTTCCTCCAGCTGGTGGCCCTGTCCGCTCTATGGGGCGCCTCCTTCCTGCTGATCCGCATCGCCAGCCCCTTGCTGGGGCCCAATGTCCTGGCGGCGCTTCGCATCGCCATGGCCAGCGTCACGTTGGCGCTTCTGATGCGCTTGATGCAACACAGTTGGCCACGCCAACACTGGCGAGAATTGGCCCTGTTGGGTTTTTTGTCAGTGGCCGCCCCTTTTGTGCTCTTTGCCTGGGCCGCGCTGCACTTGCCTGCGGGTTACAGCGCCCTGCTGAATTCAACCGCCGTCATGTTCGGAATTCTGGCTTCCGCCATGCTGAAGGAAGAACGTTTGACGCTGAGTAAACTGGTCGGCTGTGCCTGCGGCTTTGTGGGCGTATCGCTGATCGTAGGGCTGGGGCCCATCCAGCCCTCTGCCAAGGTAATCCTGGCGGCCTTGGCCTGCATTGCGGCGTCGGCCAGCTATGGCTGCTCAACGCCGCTGATGAAGCGGACCCTGACACGCATGCAGCCCCTGCAAATGGCCGCTGGCGTCCACTTGCTGGCATTGACCATGATGCTGCCCATCGCTGCCTGGAGTTGGCCGCAAGCGCAATTCACGCCGGCTGCGCTGGCTGCCGTGGCGGTCATGGGCATTGCAACCTCTGGCCTGGCCTATTGGCTGCACCTTCGCATCATGGTGCATGTGTCGACAGCCGCCGCAACAAGCCCCCTGTTCTTGATCCCGGTCTTTGGCGTCACCTGGGGGCATCTGTTTTTGGGCGAACCGCTCGGGGCCGGCATCTACAGCGGTGGCGCACTGGTGCTACTCGCCAGTGCGCTGGTCACAGGCTTCAACCCCTTGCAGAAATGGCAAGCCGTTACAAGCGCCAAGCCCTGAATTGATAAGCCGTGGTTGACCGCGTAGTCGCCGCGGACGGAACCAACGTTCAAACTGACAGCAACAGGGTCAGGATGGTCCAGGTTGCGAAGACCCGGCATGGCAGCAATCAATAGATTTGCAGTTCTCGCAAAAAAGGCGCTACGAGGAGCGGCGTGACCGACTGCAAGGTCTGCACCCCCTGTTCATCATATCGACCCGCAGCATCGAGCACGTTGATGGTCCCCAGCAACTTGCCGAATGCGACGACCGGGGCGTTGATGGCGCTTGCCAGGCCCAGACTCGCGATCAAGGCATGATCGGAAAATGCCCAGCGGATCGATTCAGCATCTCGCCCCAGGAAGGGCAAGCGCTGGCGCATCACCAGATCACCCCACGGCGTCGGACCCATCCGCTTACGGCCGGCCAGTGGGTAGGCCTGACAGTTGGAAGAATACACGCGCTCCACCTCTGCCGCGTCCGGGGTAACGACCAGCATGGTGAGCAGACCAAATCCAAGGGGTCCCGCCAGCACATGCTCGACTGCGCGGTAGACCTCGAACGGTTCAGTTGCGGCTGCCACCTTGGCTGCGAGCGTTGAAAAATCCTTCGCAGTCAGTTGACTCACGATCTTTGCCTTTCGTTCGATTGTTGGGCCGGTATGGTTAACCGGCAACTCCCAAGCCACCCATCATGGCTGAGGCTTTGACACTGGTCAGACATGACCCGCGATCGGACGGGGAACATAAGCTGCCTCCATCGTTGCGACATCTTCCGGATCCAGTCGTAAAGCCAGAGACGCCATGACGTCGTCGAATTGCGCCAGCTTCGAAATACCGTAGATCGGGGCCGTCACGCCTGGCCGTGTGGCAACCCAGGCATACGCCACCTGCGCCATGGAGCGTCCCAGTTTGCGGGCAACAGCGTCTACAGCCTTGATGATCGCGCGATCCGCTTCTGTATTGAAGAGTGCAGCCCCGAGTTTGTCGGTGCCAGCGCGGCTGGTCGCGGGTGTGGCGGCACCGCGATTGCCCGCGAGATATCCGCGCGCCAGCGGACTCCATGGGATGACTCCAATGCCCTCCTCTTGACACATGGGCAGCATCTCACGCTCCTCTTCTCGGTACAACAGACTGTATTGGTTCTGCATGGCAACAAATGGCGCCCAGCCATGTTTGCGCTGCAGACCTAACGCCTTCATGAACTGCCAAGCGAACATCGAGGATGCACCAAGATAACGAACCCGACCAGAGCGCACGACGTCGTTGAGCGCCTCCAAGGTCTCTTCGAGCGGCGTTTCATAGTCGAAACGGTGAATCTGGTACAGGTCAATGTAGTCGGTCTGCAGCCGCTTAAGACTAGCGTCCACTGCCTCAAAGATGTGTTTACGAGACAGACCGCGGTTGTTCGGTTCCTGCCCCATCGGGTTGTACAGCTTGGTCGCGATCACCATATGCTGACGCGTCGTCCACTCCCTGAGCGCGCGGCCAAGAATCTCCTCGCCTAGGCCAGTCGAATACATGTCGGCGGTATCGAAGGTGTTCACGCCGAGGTCTAGCGCCTGCCGGATGAATGGCCTGCTGGCGGCTTCGTCCAGCACCCAAGGGCTCCACTTTGGGTCGCCATAGGTCATGCATCCTAAGATAAGGCGAGACACTTTTAGGCCGGTGCGGCCCAGTCGGACATATTCCATGGCAGTTTCCTAAGAATGGTGGCATGCCGCCGAGTGCCCCTCGCCACGCGGCATAAGGATCGGATCTTCACGCAGACAGATGTCCATCACCAAGGGACACCGCGGGCTGAACCGGCAACCGCCGCGCGGTGGCGCAGGCGTTGCAAACGCATCGTCCGCGGGGTTCTGCCGCCTGCGGTCGCGCGGGTGTTGTGGCGGTAATGAGTTCAACAACAGGCGGGTATAGGGGTGATGGGGCGCGGCAAACAGCGTGGCCCTGGGCGCTATCTCGACGATACGCCCGAGATACATGACGGCGACACGGTCACTGATATGTTTCACGATGGAAAGATCGTGCGAAATAAAGAGCAGCGAGAGCGCGAACTCCTGTTGCAGTTCGACCAGCAAATTCAGAATCTGCGCCTGGACAGACACGTCCAGCGCAGAGACGGGTTCATCGCAAATCACCAGTTCTGGCTGCGTAGCCAGGGCTCGTGCGATGCCGATCCGCTGGCGCTGACCGCCGGAAAATTGGTGCGGATAGTTGTCGGCTTGGTCGGGCCGCAAACCGACTCGCGCCATTAGCTGCATCACCCTCTGGCGCCGCTCGTCCGGGGTGCCGATCTGGTGGATGTCCAATGGCGAACGGATGATATCGGCAACACGCTGGCGTGGATTAAGCGACGAGTAGGGGTCTTGAAAGACGATCTGCATGCGTTGGCGCATAACACGGCGCTCGGCGCCAGACAGCGATGAGACTGATTTACCCAGCACCCTGATATCACCCGACGTTGTCTCAATCAGGTTCAGGATAGCCAGACCGGTCGTGGATTTTCCGCAGCCCGACTCGCCCACTAGACCCAGAGTCTCACCACGCTGCAAGTTGAAGCTGACATTGTCCACTGCGGTCACCGAATCTGAGCGAAGACCTGCCAGCCCGCGCCGCGGTCCGGGGAAACGCACGGTCAGATTCTGCACCTCGACAACGGGCGTTTCATCCATGCACAGCTTCCACAGCCCAGCAGGCTACACGGTGGCCGGGTTCGGCCTCAATCAATGTTGGATCTTCTTCGCGACATCGGTCAAAGGCCGAGGCGCACCGCGGTGCAAAGGCACAGCCCTTTGGCATCGCCCATGGCGCCGGCACCATGCCGTCGATTTCCTGCAGTCTTGCCTTGCCCGCGAGGTCGTCCTGCAGACCCGGCGCAGCGCGCATCAGGGCGATCGTGTAAGGGTGTAAAGGTCTATCGAACAAGGCTTGAACATCGGCGCACTCAACGCGCCGGCCGGCGTACATCACAATCACTTGGTCGGCCATTTCCGCCACAACGCCGAAATCATGCGTGATCAACACCAAGCCAGTCCCCATGCTTTTTTGCAAGCGCCCGATCAGCGCCAGGATTTCTGCCTGTATGGTGACATCGAGCGCGGTTGTCGGCTCATCAGCGACCAACACTTCCGGTGAGCAGGCAAGGGCCAGCGCGATCATGGCGCGTTGGCGCATCCCACCCGACAGTTGGTGAGCGAATTGCCGGGCCCTTTGCGCCGGTGCAGGCATCTTGACCTTGGTCAGCATATCGACAGCCCGACGCTCTGCTTCACGAGCGCCAATGGCTTCATGCCGCTGCAGGACTTCAGCGATCTGGTCGCCGATGGTCATGACCGGATTCAGCGACGACAGCGGCTCCTGAAAGATCATGGCGATCTTCTTCCCGCGGACATCTTCGAGCGTTCGCTGGTCCGCGCTGCAAAGATTGACATCACCAAGCTGGATGGCGCCGGAATCGGTGCTTACACCCAAAGGCAGCAGCTGAAGCAAGGCCAGTGCTGTCATCGACTTACCGCAACCGGACTCCCCCACAATACACAGTGTCTCGCCAGGCGCCAACTCGAACGCCATATCACGGACAACCGGATAACGTTGTGCACCGTTTGCCACGGACAGGTTAAGACCCCGTAGGGACAGCGCCGCAGGGACGGCTTTCGGCAGCGTGGATCCGCGCCCTTCGGGAACCTGAGCCATATGGTTCAGGACTCCGCGCCGTCCATGTCACCAACCATGTAGCCGAAGTCACCGGATTCGACAAGATTGCGGCTCAGGTGCGAAAGAATCATCACGCCTGCGTCGAAAGGAGCCGGTATTTCTTCAAGCACTTCGAAGGTGTAAGGGCTGACCACGCGGCCGAGCAACTGCCCCTTCTTGATGATCTGACCAAGCGGCGGGGCGAGCGTTTCCAGTAGGCCCGCACGTGTGGGTCGGATGGTCTTGATAGCGCCCACCACGATCTGTTTCGGTGGTGGCGTCGGGGCGCCTGCGATAACCTGCAAATGACGCAGCATATTGAGCAGCCCGTTGAGGCCCCGTTCCACATAAGGACGCTGGTCCACGATGCCGCCACCCAGTTCGACCACGACGGACGGAATATTACGGCGGTCTATGGTCACTGCGGTCGAGGTGCCGTTGAAAGTAGTTCCCTCTTTAGCAGCCTGCGGGCGGTAGAGCACGCTCGAGCCAAAACTGCGTGACAGTGCTTCGTCATTCCGCATGTAGACATAGTCGACGGTGGGCCGGTCAGTCCCTGAATGCATGTCAATATGCACATCGATCTGCTCCAGGAACTCTCGCGTGATCGCTGACGCCAGTTGTTGCGTGTAACTGCCCTTGGGGTCGCCTGGAAACTCGCGGTTTAGATTCAATTCATCGATGGTCGTGAAACGCCTGTTCTGCGCATAAGCACGGGGATTGGCAACTGGCAGCAACACGATGCGGCCTCGTATTGGCAAGGTTTGAAGCGCTCTGTACAGATCGAGGATGATCTCGGTGCCGGTGGGCTCGTTCCCATGGACAGCACCGCTGATGCCGATGGTAGGGCCGGCTGCCGGCCCAACAATGTCGTGAAAGGTTAGTGAGGCATCGCTGCCATCGGCATGCGTGCTGAACTTGGAGCGGCGAATGGAGAAGGTGTTCATCGTGACAGGTCTTTCTTTGAATTCAGCTTTTGGCTGCAGGGCGTTGACTGGGGCCTCTGGATAGTCCCTTGGGGTCGAGCAGGTCGCGCAGGCCGTCGCCCAGCAAATTAAACCCGAGCACAGTCACCATGATGGCCATGCCAGAGATGATCGCGAGCCAAGGCTCGCTGCGCATGAACCGCGTTCCGTAGGCCAGGGTCCAGCCCCAGGTAGGTTGCGGCGGAGGCACCCCAAAACCGAGAAAGCTCAAGGCCGACTCGGTCAGAATGGCATTGCCAAGGCCCAGCGTGGCCAATACCAGGACCGGCCCCCATGCGTTGGGCAAAATTTCCTTGAGCAGAATACGTAAGTGCGACGCACCGGCCGCTTTCGCGGCCAGCACATAGGCCTGCTCGCGCAGAACCAACGTGGACGAGCGTACAACGCGAGCATATTCGGTCCAGAACACGACCACCAGCGCTAATGATACGTTCAGGATACCAGGACCCATGACCGCGACAATGGCGAGCACCAGAATCAGAGCCGGGAATCCGAGAAATACATCGGCGACCCGCATGAGCAGCAAATCGACCCAGCCGCCAAAATAGCCGGCGACCATTCCGACCACGGTTCCCAGTGTGGCGGCGACAAATACCGGTATCAGGGCGATCGTCAGCGACACCCGAGCGCCGAAAATCAGGCGCGTCCACAGGTCGCGGCCAAAATTGTCCGTACCCAGCCAATGAGCCATTGAAGGGCCGGCAAAACGATTACGCATATCCATCTGTTCGACACCGTGAGTCGCAATCAGCGGCGCGGCGATGGCCGCGAACAGGATGGCGCAGGAAATCACCAAGCCCGTGACAAGCGAAAAACTGATGCGCATAGAGCCGAGCTTTTTCATTCAGGCCAACCGAACCCGAGGGTCCACCAACGAATAACTCAGATCAACGACCAGGTTCACCAGCGCGAACATCATTGCGAAGCACAGCGTGATACCTTGCACCAGCGGCAGATCGCGTTGCGAAATCGCGGCGATGGTGAGTTGTCCAAGACCCGGCCAGCCGAAGATGCTCTCGGTAAGAACCCCGCCCCCCAGAAGCAAGCCGAATCGCAGCCCAATGATGCTGATCACCGGCAACAGCGCATTGCGCAACGCGTGTCGGACCATGACACGTGTTCGACGCAGGCCCTTTGCGTATGCGGTGCGCACGAAATCCTCTTCCAAGATCTCAATCATCGAGGTGCGCACCAACCGGCTGATGATGGCGGCAGAATTGACGCCCAGCGCGAAGGCCGGCAACAACAGGTGTGCGAGTGAATCCACCAGCACGCCCGGTCGCCCGGACAATGCGGCCAGGACGGCGTCACCAAACGGTTCGCCGCGTCCGATCGCGGGCAGCCAACCGAGCTTCACCGAAAACACCAGCATCAGCAAAATGCCGAGCCAGTAGACCGGCATGGACACGCCGAGCTGCGCCAACAGCATCAAGGCGGTGTCGACCTTGGTGCCTCGGCGCATGGCAGCCAGTACACCCAGCGACACACCCATTACGACCGCAATCACCAGTGCCGCCACTGCCAGCTCCAGCGTGGCCCCGATCCTGGCCCCAATGATGGACGACACCGCCTGATTTTGGAACAGCGAGCGCCCCATGTCACCACGCAACAGCGCAGAAAAATAATTTGCCAGCTGTGTGCCCCAGGGCAAGTCCAACCCCATCGTGGCCCGGAGGTTCGCGATATCTGCTTCTGAGGCCTCCTGACCCAGCAGCACCGCGGCCGGGTCGCCCGGGATCAGCAACAGCAGAGAGAAGGTGATTACCACCATTCCCGCTGCGGTTGGAATAAGCAGCAGCAGCCGCCTTAGGACATAAGCAAACATCTAAGGCCCGTTCACATCATGGACGCGCATGCAAACCGGCTCCAATCAATAAGACGTTCACTTTCTCTGGAACGCGATCACGTCGCGTAGAAACCCGCGCGGATTCGCTTTCACAGCGCCGAGGGACTTCGCATAGAACATTTGGTAGCCCTGGTAGGACAACACGTAGTAGGGAACATCGTCGGCGATCATCTGCGCTGCCTTGCCATAGGCAGTCTTGCGCAGGTTGATGTCAAGCGACTCGCGGCCTTCGTCCAGCAGTTTGTCCAGCGCGGGGTTGTTGTACTTGCCCCAGTTGAGCGTGCCTTTACTGTGGAATTGGGCATACATCAGCCGGTCGGGATCGACGATATTCAGCCAGCCGAGCAGTGCCACCTGGTGCTGGCTCTTCTGCACGTAGTTTGCAGAGAATGCAGGCCAATCGGTCACCCGCACCTGGGCTTCGACGCCGGCCTGCTGGAATACGCTCTGCATGAACTCAACGCTCTGCACCCTGTTCGGGTCTTCGCTGTGGGTCGACAAGACGACGCTCAGTTTCTTGCCATCCTTGGTATAGACGTTGCCAGCCATCTTCCACCCTAGCGCTTCGATGGCTTTTTTAGCGCCGGCCACATCGAACACGGGCTGTTTGACGCTCGCCGAATACGCCCAGGACGAAGGCAAAAGTACGGACGAGGCGATGCGGTCCACGCCCTGGTAGATATCTTCGACGATAGTTTTCTGGTCTACCAGCATGGCCAGTGCGCGGCGCAGTTTCGGATCTGCAATAACGGCGTCGCCCCCGTTGAAATTAAGGTAAGTTATGCCCAGTCCCGAGGTGATGACGTTGCTGATGCTGGTATTCGTCTGCAGCCGCTTTATGTCCTGGGGTGAAAGGGGCGACTGGATCAAATCGAGATCCTTGGCCTCGAAGGCCTGTGCACGCGCCGTGTTGTCACTAATGACGACCAGCTGCATTTCCTTGAGTTTGGCAGCCCCCGCCCAGTACGTGGTGTTGGGCTCCAGCACCATCCGGCTGCCGCGCTCCCAGCGGGCCAGTTTCATTGGGCCGGTCCCAACTGGCTTAAGGCCGATATCCACCCCGCCCTCAACCGCCTTTTTGGATACGATGCCCATTTCCAGATAGGTCAGCAGTGGCGCATAGGGGCCCGAGAGCGTGAACACCACAGTCTTAGGATCGGTCGCCTCTACCTTTGCAATGGGTGTGAAAAGACTGCGCAGCGGCGCGTTCATTTCGGGCTTGAGCAATGTCTGGTAGGTGAACACCACATCATCCGCCGTCAGCGGGGATCCATCGTGGAAAGTCACGCCGTCGCGCAACTTGAAGATCCAGGTTTTAGGGTCCGGGTTCCGCCAGCTCTGCGCGAGATTGGGCTCCGGTTTCAGGTCGGGAGAAAGGCGAACAAGCCCGTCATAGATCAGGTCGATGGCTCGATAGGCCGAGGAATCACGCGCGAGCCGCGGATCGAGGGTGCCGGCGTCCACGTCCATGCCAACACGCACGGTCTGCGTCTGGGCATCAGCTGGATTAAACGCAACCGACATGGCAATAAAAGCCATTGCTAGCAAATGTCGTCTGATCATTATGGTTCCTTTAAAAAATCAACAGCTCGTTCACAATGCACCTAGGTCTCCGAACTCGACGCGGCCAGCCTTCATAACGACCGGAATCCGTTCCCCCTGTCCAGCCAGGCAAGCCAGATCGGCCAGCGGATTGCCATGTACGACCAACAGGTCGGCGCTGGCGCCGGCCTGCAATCGCCCGAGTTTGCCTTGTTGGCCAAGCACTTCGGCGGCAATGGTAGTAGCGCTCGCGATGACCTCCGCAATGCTAAGCACCTGGGCCCGAATCCGAAACTCTTCGCTTTGCAGCCGGTGCGACTCACCCAATAGGTCGGTCCCAAATCCGATCTTGACGCCGGCGCTTCGCAAGATGTCGAGGGCTCGCAGACCAGCATCCTTGACTTGAGCGATCTTTGCCACGCTTTCAGGTGGGAGTCCATAACGCGCGCCTTCGGTTGCGAGTGCCTCGTAAGTCACCAACGTAGGCACGGCGATCGCCTGGTATTCAGCCATGACTGCAGCAGCCGCGGCATCGCACAGGTTCGCGTGTTCTATCGTCCGCACCCCACAACGCACGGCACGTTCGATGGCAGGAGCCGTGTAGGCATGGGCCATCACATAGGTGCCCCGATTGCGTGCCTCTTCGGTCACGGCCCGGATTTCGTCCTCCGAATAACCGAACGCACCGATCGGATCCGTCGGCGAAGCCACTCCGCCGGAGGCCATGATCTTGATCTGATCGGCGCCCATGCGAAACTCCTCGCGCACAGCTCGGCGCAATGCGTCCACACCGTCGACGACGCGCGATATCGCGCCGGCACGCACTGAACAGGCGCAGTGCAGCCGCTCCGCGCTGTAATCGCTCTGCGGACTCATGTCGCCATGGCCTCCGGTCTGGCTCATCGCCCGTCCAGACACAAAAAGACGCGGCCCCTGGGTCAAGCCAGACTCAACTGCCTGCTTCAGCGGCAAACCCGCGCCACCGGCGTCGCGCACCGTGGTAAAGCCGCGGCGCAACATGCCTTTCAAAATGGGAATGGCCCGGAGCGTCACGAACACATTGGGCTGGTGCATAAGGTCCGCAAGGTTCAGCTGCGAGGCCATAACATGGACATGCAGATCGATCAGGCCCGGCATGATCGTTTTGCCACGCAGATCCACCACCGTAGCGCCGGGCGCATGAATAGTGTGTTCTGAAACCTCTTTCACAACACCATCACGCACCAGCACTTGCATGCCATCGAGCAACTCGGGCGCAAGAGGATCGAGCAGTCTGCCGTTGATAAAGAGGAAATGGTTCAAGGTGCAATCCGGAACTTCAGCGTGGAAGTTAACCAGTAAACACACGCAATGACTAACAGTTTTTACGAATAAGCGATATCATTTTCGTAAATGGTAGATCTTCAAGCATGAAAAAAAACGTCTTCGCGACGATGGACCTTAACCTGTTGCGGGTTTTTGCGATGCTTATGATAGAAGGCAACGTGACGCGCGCAGCGGAAAAGCTGTGCCTGACCCAGTCGGCGGTCAGCAATGCGCTCAACCGCCTGCGGAACACCATCGACGACCCCCTGTTCGAGCGAACCATGCATGGCATAAAACCCAGTGCGGTGGCGCGCGACCTCTGGCAACGGCTGGCACCACACTACCGGGCAATCGAGCAGGAACTCAACCCGAACGCCATCGACCCGGCGCAACTGGAGGGCTCGTTTTCCGTCTCGATGTCAGACTACACCTGCGCGCGCGTCATGCCCCGGCTGGGGCTGTACCTGCAGACCCATGCGATGGGCGTGCACATACACACCGCACCTTATAGCCCCCTCAACCTTGACCACCAGTTGGAACGCGAGGGCATCGATCTGGCGCTGGGCACCAACCTAGATGCGACCCGGCAATCCAATGATTTACGTACTCAGGCGCTGTGGCCAATCCATTTCACTTGTTTCATGCGCCGCGGCCATCCGCTCGCGGCGGGCGCTTTTTCCCTGGACCGCTTTCTGAATGCACGCCATGTGGACGTCATGCTGCCGGGAATGACTTCGGCGCTGTATGACACTTTATTGGCCGAGCACGGCCACCGGCGCAATCTGATCATCACGCTGAATCACTACAACGACGTCCTCTCGCTGATCGCGGGCTCTGACTATCTCGGCGTGTTGCCCAGCGACCTATCAGACCTGAGCTCGGAAAGTGCCAACCTGACCACGCGCGAACCACCCATTGCATTACCAACGCGTTATCTGGCGATGACCTGGCACCAGCGCGACGATGTGCGGCCGGCGCATGTGTGGTTGAGAAAGACGATCGAAGAACTCTTCGATTCGGCACTTGGCGCATCACAGCTGCCAATGGTCGCGCCGGTGACCCGTGTTGGGCCTGGCGCTCTCCCTTGATGTCGGTCAAGCACCGAATCGTTATCTGGGCAAGGCACCGGCAATCGGCGTCAAGCCAGATCGAACGTCACCACACTGAGCCCGGTGCTGCAGGGCGTGCTCAATGATCACCAGTGCCAGCATGGCCTCAGCGATCGGTGTGGCGCGGATGCCGACGCAGGGGTCGTGCCGGCCCTTTGTAACCACCTCGGTGGGACGGCCAGCGGTGTCAATTGACGCGCGCGGCGTCAGGATAGAGCTGGTTGGCTTGATCGCAATCGACACTTCCAGGTCTTGCCCGGTGCTGATGCCGCCCAGCATGCCGCCGGCGTTGTTGGACAAGAAGCCATCCGGCGAGAGTGCGTCGCCATGCTGGCTGCCGCGCTGCGCCACGCTGGCAAAACCGGCGCCAATTTCAACGCCCTTGACGGCATTGATGCCCATCATGGCGTAGGCAATGTCGGCGTCCATTTTGTCAAACAGCGGTTGGCCCAACCCTACGGGCACGCCCGAGGCCATCACACGGATGCGAGCGCCGCAAGAGTCGCCTGATTTGCGCAGCGCGTCGATGTAGGCCTCCAGCGCAGTCACATCGGCCATGGGTGCGAAGAACGCATTGTTGGCCACGTGGTCCCAGCTCTCAAAAGCGACTGGCAACTCACCCACCTGGGTCATGCAGCCACGCACCACGGTGCCATACTGCGCCAACAGCCATTTCTTGGCCACAGCGCCGGCGGCCACCATGGGCGCCGTCAGGCGAGCCGACGAGCGGCCACCGCCGCGCGGGTCTCGGATACCGTACTTCTGAAAATAACTGTAATCGGCGTGGCCGGGACGAAAAGTCTGCAGGATATTGCCGTAATCCTTGCTGCGCTGGTCGGTGTTCTTGATCAACAGGCAGATCGGGGTGCCTGTGGTGAGACCCTGATAGACGCCTGACAGGATCTCGACCGCATCAGGCTCATTGCGTTGGGTGACAAAGCGGCTGGTGCCTGGGCGGCGCCGGTCCAGGTCGGGCTGGATATCCGCCTCGCTCAGCGCCAGCCCGGGCGGACAACCGTCAATCACGCAGCCTATGGCTGGGCCGTGGGACTCACCAAAATTGGTGACCGCAAAGAGTTGTCCGAAAGTATTGCCGCTCATAGACGCCGATTATCCCCGAGAGGTCTGCGATCCAGGACAACTCAGGACCGCTCAGGACGCAGCGGCGGCGGAACCGTCTTCCGGCCAGTCCTGGATATAGGCCTTGAGCATCTTGTTCTCAAAGTTCTGGCTGTCCACCACGGCCTTGGCCACGTCGTAAAAACTGATGACGCCCATCAGCATGCCATGGTCCATGACCGGCATATAGCGGGCATGGCGTTCCAGCATCATGCGGCGCACCTCGTCGAGTTCGGTCCCGGCGCTACAAGTCAGGGGCGCATCGTCCATCGAGGTGCGTACCGTGGTGGAGCCGATCGTGCCGCCGTTCTTCACCACGGTCTGGATCACCTCACGGAAGGTCAGCATGCCAACCAAATCACCGTGACTCATGACGGCCAGGGAGCCGATGTCTTTTTCAGCCATCAAGTTCAGGGCTCGAGACAGCGGCTCGTCGGGTGTCGCTGTGTAAAGAGTGCCCCCCTTGACCCGCAAAATATCGCTGACTTTCATTTGTATGTCCTCTTTTTAGACGGGGGCCAGCATCCCGGACTGGTGCACTGTCTCCAAAATATAGCCCACAATTGGCCTCCCCGGCTGGCAAATTTCATGGCCGGTCATTCTGTCCACCCAAAACGTAGAAGCAAAACTCGATGTCTGGTTATTCTGACCCCGGCTTTGACACCCTGGCGCTGCACGCTGGCGCGGCGCCCGACCCAGCGACAGGCGCCCGCGCCGTGCCGATCCACCTGACCACCTCTTTCGTGTTCGAGTCCAGTGAGCACGCGGCCTCGTTGTTCAATCTGGAGCGGGCTGGCCACGTCTACTCGCGCATCAGCAACCCCACCAATGCGGTGCTGGAGCAACGCGTGGCGGCGCTCGAAGGCGGCATTGGCGCCATCAGCACAGCCAGCGGTCAGGCGGCGCTGCACCTGTGCGTGGCCACGCTGATGGGCGCTGGCTCGCACATCGTCGCCTCCACGGCGCTGTACGGCGGCTCGCAGAACCTGCTGCACTACACCCTGCGCCGATTCGGCATCGAGACCACCTTTGTCAAGCCTGGCGACATCGACGGTTGGCGTGCGGCCGTGCGGCCCAACACCAAGCTTTTCTTTGGCGAAACCGTGGGTAACCCGGGGCTGGATGTGCTAGACATTCCCACCGTTTCGGCCATCGCCCATGAGGCGGGGGTACCCCTGTTGGTGGACTCCACCCTGACCTCGCCCTGGCTGATGAAGCCGTTTGAACATGGCGCCGACCTGGTCTACCACTCAGCCACCAAGTTCCTGAGTGGTCATGGCACGGTGATTGGCGGTATCGTGGTCGACGGCGGCTCGTTCGACTGGGGCGCCACGGACCGGTTTCCCGAGCTCAGCGCCCCTTATGAAGGTTTTCACAACATGGTTTTCACCGAGGAGTCCACCGTGGGCGCCTTCTTGCTGCGGGCCCGGCGCGAGGGCCTGCGCGACTTTGGCGCCTGCCTGAGCCCGCACTCGGCCTGGCTGATCCTGCAAGGCATTGAGACCCTCTCCCTGCGCATGGCGCGCCACATGAGTAACACCGAGCAGGTGGTGGCGTTCCTGAGCCAACAAGCATTGGTGGCACGGGTC
>CAXNFT010000017.1:0-20132 GCA_964201255.1 Rhodoferax sp. | reverse complement strand
TGCGGTGCGGCGCTGGTGGGCAGCGTGGACCAGGTGCTGAGCAAGATTGAAAGCTACATGGCCATGGGCATTCGGGCCTTTATTTTTTCGGGGTACCCGCACCTGGATGAGTGCGAGATGTTTGGCAGCAAGGTGCTGCCACACCTCAACACCTGTTCTCTGCCGCAGGTCTACGGCCGGGTACCCACACACACGCCGGCCACGCCGCTCGGCCAAGGAGTTCGACGTTGATCCCTAGCATCCAAATGCACCCGGCATTGCCGCCCTTTAGCCGCCTGGTTTACGGCGCCTGGCGCTTGGCAGACGCTGCCGATGCCACCCACCAGACCGCCCTGCGCAACATCGAGATCTGTCTGGACCAGGGCATCACCACCTTTGACCACGCTGATATTTATGGCGGCTACCGCTGCGAGGCCCTGTTTGGCGCTGCGCTCAAATTGAAACCTGCCCTCAAAAGGCAGCTGCAACTGGTCGGCAAGTGCGACATCATGCTGATCAACGACCAGTTCCCGGCGCGGCGGGTCAAGCACTACGACACCAGTGCCAGCCATATTCGGGCCTCGGTCGAGCAGTCGCTGAGCCGTCTTGGCGTGGAGCGGCTGGATGTGCTGTTGTTGCACAGGCCAGACCCTTTCATGGACGCGTCGCAGACCGGCGCATGCCTGGACGCCTTGGTGAAAGAGGGCAAGATCGGCGCCGCTGGTGTGTCCAACTTCAAGCCCTGGGACCTGGCGCTGCTGCAGTCAGCCATGCAAACACCTTTGGTGACCAACCAGGTCGAGATCAGCCTGCTAGAGCGCAGCAGTTTTCTGGATGGCACCCTGGCCCAATGCCAACAGCTCAAGATCACGCCCATGGCCTGGTCGCCATTGGCTGGCGGCGCGTTGTTTGGTGAAAGTGCGTCGGCTCTGCGGCTGCGCCCGCCCTTGGCCCGCCTTGCGGCAGAGCAGGGTGTCGAACCCGACGCCGTGGCCATTGCCTGGCTGTTGGCCCACCCGGCCAACATCATGCCCATTGTGGGCAGCAACCAGCCCCAACGGCTAGCGCGCCTGGCCGACGCCTTCAGGGTCAAACTCGACCGTGAAACCTGGTTTGAGTTGTGGACCCTGGCTTGTGGCCAAGAAGTACCCTGACTTGGCTTTTGTAGATGGCAACCCCAGTGCTTTGATCAGCTATTGAAAATGAGACGGGTACTGGCAGACGCATCGGGTACGATGGTGTACTTGACGGTCTAGCGGGTCCATTCGGGCTGGCGCGTCAATGTCTGACAACTTTGGAGTGAACCATGTCAAACCGTCGTGAATTTATGATGCAAGTGAGCCTGGGTGGGGGTGTTGTGTTGGCCGGTAATGCCGTTGCACAAGGCGCCATGGTTGCTGAGTCTGAAGCGCAAGCCGCAGCATTGGGCTACAAGGCCGATGCCAGCAAGGTTGACAAAGCCAAGTTCCCCAAGTTTGCCTCGGGCCAGCTGTGCTCGAACTGCGCGCTCTACCAAGCCAAGGCCACTGATGCCGCCGGTGGCTGCCCCCTGTTTGCTGGCAAGCAGGTGGCGGGCAAGGGCTGGTGCAGTGCCTACGCCAAGAAGGCCTGATCCCGTCAGCCTTGTCTGACTGATGCGTGATCTGCCCCCGGCAGGTTACGCCCTGGCGCATCAGTGCGCCGCAATAATCACGGTACTCGGGGCAAGACTCAAAGCGATCGTCAGGGCGATACTCAGCCCATGCAACTTCAGGACATTCTTTACTCCCAGGGCTTCGGCACGCGCCGCGTCTGTGCTGGCTTGATCCAGCAGGGCCATGTGCAGGTTTATGAGTCAAATCAGGCTCTAGCCCCCGTCCTTATTCAAGACTCTGCTATAAATTTGGAAGCGACTGGCCTGCGGTTCCGGGTGCAGGGCGTTGACTGGCCCTACCAGCAGCCGGCCTACTTGGTGCTGCACAAGCCTGCTGGCACCGAGTGTTCGCAAAAGCCTTCTACCTACCCCAGCATTTATTCTCTGCTGCCATCGCCCTTGCGACTGCGGCCCCAAAAAGCTGCGGTGCAGGGGGTGCAGGCGGTCGGTCGGCTGGACCAGGACACCACTGGCATGCTGCTGCTGACCGATGACGGCAAGTTCATTCACCGCATGAGTTCGCCCCGCCACCACGTGCCCAAGGTCTATGAGGTGGGCGTGAAGCATCCGCTAGACGAGCGCCAAGTCAGCCGGCTGCTGGCCGGTGTGGTGCTGGACGACGACCCGGCACCCGTGCTTGCCGCCGCTTGCGAGGCGGTGACCGAGCACCACCTGCGCCTGACCCTGACCGAAGGCAAGTACCACCAGGTCAAGCGAATGTTGGCGGCCGTGGGCAACCGGGTCGAGACACTGCACCGTTCGCAAATTGGCGGCTTGCGCCTGGCCGATGACCTAGCCCCCGGGCACTGGCGCTGGCTCAGCGAGGCTGACTTGAGCCTGATCAAGGGGTGAGGCCCGCTACACTGACATCCTCCCCGACCAAGGTTTTTTTTGATTTCCCCTACTTTTTTTCAACGATTTTTACCAGCCTCCCGGGGCCTGCTGGTTCTGTTGGGGGCTGGCCTGTTCCTTTGCCTGCCAGCTCTGGCGGCACCTATTTTTGTGTTGAACTCGCTGTCGGCCAGCGTCAGCGTGATTGACCCGGTGAGCTGGAAAGAGGTCAAACGCATTCCTACTGGCAAAGAGCCGCACCACCTGTACCTGGCGCCTGATGGAAAATCATTGCTGATTGCCAATGCGCTGAGCGACAGCCTGCTGTTCGTTGACCCCAAAACCGCCGAGGTGCAACGCACCGTGCGCGGTATTTCAGACCCCTATCAGCTGCGTTTTTCCCCGGACATGAAGTGGTTCGTCACCGCGGCCAACCGCCTCAACCATGTCGATATTTACCACTGGGATGGCAGCAACCTGACCTTGGCCAAGCGGCTGGCTACCGGCAAGACGCCCAGCCATCTCTGGATTGACAGCAAAAGCACCACGGTCTACGCCACCATGCAAGACAGTGACGAGTTGGTGGCGATCGACCTGCCTACTCAGACCTTCAAGTGGCGAGTCCCCACTGGTGCCATGCCGGCGGATGTGTTTGGCACCCCCGATGACAAGTTTCTATTGATTGGGCTGACTGGCGGCGACGGGGTGGAGGTGTACGACGTCAGCACGGGCCAGGCCAAGCTGGTCAAGCTGATCAAGACCGGGGAGGGCGCCCATGCGTTTCGCGCGGCAGGTGACAAGCGCCACGTGTATGTCAGCAACCGTGTCGCCAACACCATCAACAAGATTGATTTTTTGACTATGGCGGTGACCGACAACTATGTGGCGCCGAGCGGGCCCGATTGCATGGAGCTGTCTGCCGATGGCCGCTACATTTTTGTTACCTCACGTTGGGCCGGCAAACTGACTGTGATCGACACCCAGACCCGCGCGGTGGTGCGGCAGGTGAAGGTCGGCAAGTCCCCGCATGGGGTCTGGACGCTGGACCATGCCCCAAGGCAGTAAACTTCTCAGTAGGCCTTGGGCTGCTATAGTATTAATAGCTATAGCGTCAATAATCACGTGGTCTGGGGCCGTTTTTTCTTGTGAGAAGCCGGTTTATCTGACCCTTGACACCGGCCACATGGCCGTTGCCCCGCTGATGGCGGATATCTTGAAGCGACACAGCGTTCGGGTCACCTTCTTTGCTGCTCAAGAGCGCACCCAGGAGGGCGACGGCAGCCTGGGTGAGCACTGGGCGCCCTGGTGGCGCGCGCGCGCCGGCGAGGGCCATGAATTCGCCTCTCACAGCTGGGACCACGTGGTCTGGCGGGCTGATCTGCCCGGGTCGCCCCCTCGGTTCAAGATGCAGCCTTCGGCCGGCGCGCAGCAGGGTCAGGTGCTGACTTTGGGTGCCCCCGAGTACTGCCAACAGCTGCATCGTGCCAGTGGCCGGTTGCAGGCCCTGACCGGCAAAAAGCCGCTACCCCTGTTTCGGGCGCCAGGAGGCAAAACCTCGGCGCAGCTGCTGGCCACGGCCAAGTCTTGCGGCTATGCCCACGTCGGATGGGCAGTAGCCGGTTTTTTGGGTGATGAGTTGGCGAGCGACAAGTTCAGTAACGCATCTTTGCTGGCCAAAGCCTTGCGTGACATCCGCAGTGGCGACATCCTGATGGCCCATTTGGGCATCTGGTCGCGCCAGGACCCGTGGGCCCCAGCGGTGCTGGAGCCGCTGATTGTGGGCCTGAAGGCGCGCGGTTTTTGCTTTGCCACCCTGCGGGAACACCCAGCCTACCGCGCCTGGGTGGCGGCAGGCGGCTGAACCGTGCGTAATTGACCATGGACGCTTTGGCAGATACTTTTTCAGCCCTGCAAGCTTGGTTGTTTGAGCAGGTGCTGCAGCCGGTGATGTTCGCCATCGGTCTGGGGCACCTGTTGCCTGACGGATTCAATGCCATGGGATGGCTGCTGGTGGGCCTGCTGCAGTTGCTGGTGATGCTGACGGTGATTGGCCCGCTGCAACGCTGGCGCCCGGTCGAGCCGGTCACCGACCGCGCCACGGTAGGCACCGACGTGCTCTACACCCTGATTCACCGGCTTGGCCTGTTCAGGGTGGGCGTGTTTTTTGCCGTGGAACCGCTGCTCAACGCACTGTTCGGCCAGTGGCGCGTGGCAGGCCTGGCCACCTGGCACCTCGACGCCATTTGGCCAGGGGTGACGGATTTGGCACTGGTTAGCCTGCTGCTCTACCTGGTGGTGCTGGACGCAGTCAACTACCTGATTCACCGCGGTCAGCACGGCCTGAGCTGGTGGTGGCAGTTGCACGCGCTGCACCATGCCCAGCGCCAAATGACCCAGTGGAGCGACAACCGCAATCATGTGCTCGATGACCTGATCCGCGACGTGCTGGTGGTGCTGGTGGCGCAACTGATCGGCATTGCGCCCAGCCAGTTTGTGGCCATCGTGGCCCTGACGCAACTCAGCGAGAACCTGCAGCACGCCAACCTGCGGCTGTGGTTTGGCCCATGGGGTGAGCGGTTGTGGGTCAGCCCGCGTTTCCACCGCATTCACCATGCGGTCGGCCGCGATGCGCGGCAAAACTGCAATTTTGGTGTCTTGTTGCCCTGGTGGGACATGCTGTTTCGCACGGCCAATTTTGAGCTGAGCTACCCGCCCACCGGGGTGCTGGACCAGCTCGAACAGGGCCGCGACTATGGGCGCGGGTTCTGGTCACAGCAGTGGCTGGGTCTCAAGCGCTTGGCGGGTCGGGCTTGAGTCGGTGCAGCCAGCTGACGCGACAAGGCGTTATCCTAGGCCAATGACATTGTTATTGAGTTCATTTTGGCGCGCAGTGGCTTATTGCCTGCACCCCCGGGTGATCGCCCTGTCGTTTTTACCCCTGCTGCTGATCGTGGGCTTGGCCTTGGGCCTGGGATACCTCTACTGGGACCCGTTGCTGGACTGGGTGCGCAGTCTGCTGGAGGCCTCGGCCCTGCTCAACAGCATCTGGGGCTGGCTTGACGGCGTGGGCATGGGCCGCATCAAAGTAGTACTGGCGCCCCTGCTGGTGATCTTCGCCGTCACGCCGCTGATCGTGGTGCTGTCTTTGCTGGCAGTGGCAACGCTGATGACGCCCTATCTGACGCGCTTGGTGGCCGAGCGGCGGTTTGCTGATCTGGAGCGCAAAAAGGGTGGCAACTGGTTGTACAGCCTGTT
Source organism: Rhodoferax sp. (assembly GCA_964201255.1). Classification (GTDB taxonomy): domain Bacteria; phylum Pseudomonadota; class Gammaproteobacteria; order Burkholderiales; family Burkholderiaceae_C; genus Rhodoferax. Next base: position 14,434 of record CAXNFT010000017.1, on the reverse strand, counting down.
TTGGTCACTGGGCGCTCTGTTACTGGCTTTGGTGGTGATGCTGCTGTCGATGCCGTTTTGGTTGATCCCGCCCTTGATCCTGATCCTGCCGCCTCTGATATGGGGTTGGCTGACCTACCGGGTGCTGGCCTTTGACGCCTTGGCCCAGCATGCCAGCCCAGAGGAGCGGCGGGAGGTTTTTCGGCGGCACCGGGGGGCGCTTCTGGGCATGGGCGTGTTCTGTGGCTACTTGGGTGCGGCACCCAGCCTGCTGTGGGCCTCGGGTGTGGTGTTTGCGGCCGCCTTTGTGGTGCTGGTGCCGGTGGCCATCTGGATCTACACCCTGGTGTTTGCCCTGTCATCGCTGTGGTTTGCTCACTATGGGCTGGGTGCGCTCCAGCTCTTGCGCCAGGAAGCAGCGGCCAGCGCCAGCGCCAAGGTCAGCGTGAGCGCGGCAGTTCAGCCGGTTGAGCCCGTCTTACTGGTTGACGACGCGTTAGCATTGCCCCATGCGCCAAGCCCTAAATCACCCCAGACTTGAGTCGGCGCCCCGGATCGGCTTGATCATCGTCGGTGACGAGATCATGTCCGGCAAGCGTGCCGACAAGCATTTGCCCAAGACCATCGAGTTGCTCAAGGCGCGCGGCCTGGCGCTTGATTACGCCGACTATGTGGGTGATGCGCCGGACCGCATCACCAGCACCCTGAGCCGCGCCTTTGCCTCTGGCGATCTGGTGTTCTCTTGTGGCGGCATTGGCGCCACCCCCGACGACCACACGCGGCAATGCGCGGCCAGGGCATTAGGGTGCGATTTGGCACTGCACCCGCAAGCCGAAACCCTGATCCGCCAGCGCATGCAAGATGTGGCGCTGGAGCAGGGTGTGGCCTATGAACCCGACCGGCCGGACAACATCCACCGGCTCAATATGGGCACCTTCCCGGTGGGCGCCCAGATTATTCCCAACCCCTACAACAAAATTCCTGGCTTCAGCTGCGGCAGTGTGTACTTTGTGCCTGGCTTTCCGGTCATGGCCTGGCCCATGATCGAGTGGGTGCTGGACACCCATTACCCGCACCTGTTTCGCACTGCGGCCTGGATTGAGCAGTCGGTGATCGTCTTTGGTGCCATGGAGGCGACCCTGACGCCCCTGATGGAGGCGCTGGAGCGCGATTTTGTGGGTGTCAAGGTGTTCAGCCTGCCCAGCGTGGATCACCCCCAGTACGGGCGCCACATCGAGCTCGGCGTCAAAGGTGAGCCAACCCTGGTCAGCCTGGCCTACCCGGCGCTGCTGGCGGGTTTACGGCAGTTTGACGCCCAACTTGGCCCTGAATTGGTGCAAAAATAAACAGCTTACTTTGGTGCATCCGGGATTGCACCAATAAGGTGCAAATGACAACAAAACAAATGCGCCTGTCGGTTTGGCGCACCCGGATTACCGCCTAAAGTCAAGGCAAAATACCGCACCTGGCCGATCTGCTCGTCGAGGTGGCCTTGGCACAAAACCTGCATCCCCTCTTGCATCTACTTATCAACCACAACCCACCCAGGAGAATCTGATGGCCAAGACCGTCGCAGACGTCATGAAAATGGTGAAAGACAACGAAGTCAAGTTTGTTGACTTCCGCTTCACCGACACCCGTGGCAAGGAGCAGCATGTGACTGTGCCGGTGTCGCATTTTGACGAAGACAAGTTCACCGCCGGTCACGCTTTTGACGGCTCGTCCATCGCTGGCTGGAAAGGCATTGAAGCCTCGGACATGCAGCTCATGCCCGACCCCAATACCGCCAATGTAGACCCGTTTTTCGAGGAAACCACCCTGTTCATGCAGTGTGACGTGGTCGAGCCAAGCGACGGCAAGTCTTATGACCGCGACCCGCGTTCTATCGCCAAGCGGGCTGAGGCCTACCTCAAGGCCTCCGGCATTGGTGACACAGCCTATTTCGGTCCAGAGCCTGAGTTTTTCATCTTTGACAGCGTGCGCTGGAGCAACGAGCCCGGCAAGGTGTTCTTTGAAATCGACGAGTACGAGGCGCCCTGGAGCTCCGGCGCCAAGCTCGAAGGCGGCAACCGCGGCCACCGTCCTACCGTCAAAGGTGGCTACTTTCCGGTGCCCCCGGTCGACAGCACGCAAGACATGCGCGCTGAAATGGCGCTGATCCTTGAATCGCTGGGTATCCCGGTTGAGGTGTTCCACCATGAGGTGGCTGGTGCCGGCCAAAACGAGATTGGCACCCGTTTCAGCACGCTGGTGCAGCGCGCCGACTGGACGCAGGTGCTCAAGTACGTGGTCTGGAACGTGGCCAATGCCTACGGCAAAACTGCCACCTTCATGCCCAAGCCCTATGCTGGCGACAACGGTTCTGGCATGCACGTGCACCAGTCCATCTGGAAAGACGGCAAAAACCTGTTTGCCGGTGACGGTTACGCTGGCCTGAGCGATTTCGCCCTGTATTACATCGGCGGCATCATCAAGCACGCTCGTGCCCTCAACGCCATCACCAACCCCGGCACCAACAGCTACAAGCGCCTGGTGCCCGGATTTGAGGCGCCGGTGAAACTGGCCTACAGCTCGCGCAACCGCTCGGCCTCGATCCGCATCCCGTTTGTGGCCAACCCCAAGGGCCGTCGTATCGAGGCGCGTTTTCCCGACCCATCTGCCAACCCTTACCTGTGCTTTTCGGCACTGATGATGGCTGGTCTTGACGGCGTGGAGAACAAGATCCACCCCGGCGAAGCCGCCACCAAAGACCTGTACCATCTGCCGCCCGAAGAAGACGCCTTGGTGCCCACCGTGTGCCACAGCCTGGACCAGGCGCTGGGCTACCTCAATGAAGACCGCGCCTTCCTGACCCGTGGCGGCGTCTTCACGGACTCCATGCTGGACGCCTACATTGAGCTCAAGATGACTGAGGTGACCCGCTTCCGCATGGCGCCCCACCCGGTTGAGTACGACATGTACTTCTCCTTGTGAGGCCCGGCGGTGTTGAACCGCCAGACCACACCGGGTAACAAAAAAGGGATGGCTTTGGTCGTCCCTTTTTTTCTCTGAGACGGCCCCCTCGCCGTATTTAATGGCATTTGTCGCATACTCACACACCATGCAAGCCCTGTTGATGCCTGGTCTCCGTATGAAAACTGCCCTCTGGCTGGCTGTCTGTGCCGCCGTTTTTTCTGGCCCTGGCCAGGCCCAGCAGGCGATCTACCGCTGCGGTAACGAATTCACCAACACGGTGTCTGACCCGGTCGCTCGCGGCTGCAAAAAAATCGAAGGTACAACGCCCACGGTGGTGCCAGCAGTGCGCCTGCCTGCCGCAGCATCAAGGGCTGCAGCAACTTCGGCATCTGCATCGCCGCTGGCCGGACAACGGGTCGACGCTGGTGAGCAGCGTGCCCGCGACGCGGATGCGCGGCAGATACTGAGCGCCGAGTTGAAAAAAGCCGAAGCCCGGCAGATCGAGTTGCAGCGCGAGTACAACAACGGTGAGCCAGAGCGTCGCAGCGACGAGACCCGCAACTACCAAAAATACCTGGACCGGGTTGCAGAGATCAAGGCGAACCTGGCCCGTAACGAGAGTGACATCGCCAGCATTCGGCGTGAGCTGGCCCGCCAACCCGGCGCACCTGCCGCCGCAGCTGGGAATTAGCCCGCGTGGAACCAGCGTTCGTGATCAGCAGCGCCGCCGCGGCGGGACGATTTCAGGCCTTTGACCTGTTGGCCACATTGGTGGCCGTGGTGCGCAGCAATGGCGCCGTGGTGTTTGCCAACGCGGTGCTGGAGGATGCCCTGGGCATCTCCCGTCGCATGCTGCTGGGGGCTTCATTGTCGGACAGCTTTACCGAACCCCTGCCGCTGCGCCATGCCCTGGCGGGTGCAAGCAGCAATGAGTTTGCGGCCCTGCGCTACGATACTTGGCTCAAGCGCTTGAACCGCGAGCCACTGCCGGTCCATGTGATCGTGGTCCAGTCGGAAGGCACGGATGAATTCATTGTCGAGCTGCTGCCCCTGGAGCAGCAAACCCGCAAGGACCGGGAGGAGCGGCTGGCGGAGCAGGCCCAGGCCAACAAGGAGCTGATCCGTAACCTGGCGCATGAAATCAAAAATCCGCTCGGCGGCATCCGTGGCGCAGCTCAGTTGCTTCAGATGGAGATCGAGTCACGCGAGCTTACCGAGTACACCCAGGTCATCATCCACGAAGCCGACCGATTGCAGACCTTGGTGGACCGCCTGCTGGCGCCGCACCGCCGGCCCCACATGGTGGGGGACGTCAATATTCACGAGGTTTGCGAACGGGTGCGTTCGCTGATTCTGGCTGAATTTCCGCGGGGGTTGAAGCTGCTGCGTGACTACGACACCTCGATCCCGGAGTTTCGCGGCGACTTTGAGCAGCTGATTCAGACCGTGCTCAATATTGCACACAATGCCTGCGAGGCCCTGAGTGAGCAGATTGCCCAGGGCCAGGCGATCCTGACGTTTTGTACCCGTGTGGCACGCCAGACGACGTTTGGCAAGCAGCGCTACCGGTTGGCACTGGAATTGCATGTCATTGACAACGGGCCTGGTATCCCCGAATCGATCAAGGACCGCATTTTCTATCCGCTGGTGTCGGGCAGGGAAGGGGGTTCTGGGCTGGGGCTGACATTGGCGCAAACTTTTGTTCAGCAGCACCATGGACTGATTGAGTGCGACAGCACGCCGGGCCGAACCGATTTCACGATATTGATTCCGCTCCCCTGAATCCTGACCTGAGGTGACACACGACATGAAGCCGATTTGGATCGTAGATGATGACCAGTCTATCCGCTTCGTCCTTGAGAAGGCGCTGCTGCGCGAGAGTCTGCCCACCCGCAGTTTCACCAGCCCCCGTGAGGTCATCGCAGCGCTGAGCCTGGCTAACGAGGACACCGGGCCGCAGGTGCTGGTCAGTGACATCCGCATGCCTGGCGGCTCTGGGCTCGACTTGTTGGAGCAGGTCAAAAAGAAATACCCGGGCCTGCCAGTCATCATCATGACCGCCTACTCAGACCTTGACAGCGCCGTGTCGGCCTTCCAGGGCGGTGCGTTTGAGTACCTGCCCAAACCCTTTGACCTGCCGAAGGCGGTTGAATTGATCCGTCGGGCGGTGGAAGAGAGTCAGCGCGAGGAAGTCACCGAAGAGCGCATGACCGATGCGCCCGAGATGCTGGGGCAGGCTTCGGCCATGCAGGACGTGTTTCGCGCCATTGGCCGCTTGAGCCAGAGTAACGTCACGGTGATGATCACCGGTGAATCGGGCTCGGGTAAAGAGTTGGTGGCTCGCGCACTGCACAAGCACTCGCCGCGTGCCCGCGGGCCCTTTGTGGCCATTAACACGGCGGCTATTCCCAAGGATCTGCTGGAGTCCGAGCTGTTTGGCCATGAGCGCGGCGCCTTTACCGGTGCTCAGACCATGCGCCGTGGCCGTTTTGAGCAGGCCGATGGCGGCACTTTGTTTCTGGACGAAATCGGCGACATGCCGTTTGACCTGCAAACCCGGCTACTGCGGGTCCTCAGCGACGGCCATTTCTACCGGGTGGGCGGTCATGGCTCGGTGAAAACCAATGTGCGGGTGATTGCCGCCACCCACCAAAACCTGGAGCAACGGGTGAAGGACGGTGCCTTCCGCGAGGATCTGTTCCACCGGCTCAACGTGATTCGGCTGCGCTTGCCGGCGTTGCGTGAGCGGCGCGAAGACATCGCCATGCTGACGCGCCACTTTTTGCAGCAGAGCGCCGCGCAACTGGGGGTGGAGCCCAAGCGCATTTCAGACGCTGCGCTCGGGTGGCTCGGTCATTTCGGTTTTCCCGGCAATGTGCGACAGCTGGAGAACATTTGCCACTGGCTCACCGTGATGGCCCCCGCGCAGGTGATCGAGCCCAAGGACTTGCCGCCTGAGGTGGGCGTGGCCGCTGGCAGCTTATCAGTGTCAACTGCCGCGGTCCGCGAGGGCTTGGCTATGGCGCTGGCCGCGACGCCGGAAATTGCGTTGCCGGCAGAGCCGCAACTGCTCGCCCGACCAGCGGCAGCGCTGCCCCAGCTCAGCGGAGACAGCTGGGAGCTTGGTCTGGCGGCCGATGCCACAGCGCTGCTCGCGGCCGAACGGAACGACGTCTGGGATGAGCTGAGCCGGCGTTTTGAGTCACGCCTGATCCTGGCCGCACTGGCTGTCACCCGGGGGCGGCGTATCGAAGCGGCGCATAAGCTGGGGATTGGCCGCAACACCATCACGCGCAAGATCCAGGAACTGGGCCTGGAGTAGGCCGTTTGCTTGGGGCTCGCGGCCCTAAGCCACGCCGATGTCGATCACCACCGGCGCATGGTCGCTGGGACGCTCGTTGGCGCGCGGGGTACGGTCAATGCGGCAGCTGCTCACCAATGGCTTGAGCGCCTCACTGACCAAAATGTGGTCAATGCGCAGGCCCTGGTTGCGCCGAAAGCCGAAGTTGCGGTAATCCCACCAAGAGTAGTTTTTGGGGGGGTGCGGGAACATCCGCACGCCATCATGCAGACCCAGCGCCACCAGCGCGCGCAGCTGGTAACGCTCTTCTTCGGTGCAGTGAATGGTGTCCTTGAGCCCGACCGGGTCCCACACATCGGCGTCGTCAAAGGTGATGTTGAAATCACCCATCAGCACCAGTTGTGGGTAAGCCTGCAACTCGGCCCGGACCCAGTTGCGCAGGCCCTTGAGCCAGCTCATCTTGTACTCAAACTTGTCGCTGCCCGGCTCCTGGCCGTTGGGGAAATAGCCGCCAATAACCCGAACGCCAGCCACATCGGCGCTGATCACGCGGGCCATGTCATCGCTAAAGCCGGGGATGTTGCGCACCACGTTCAGCGCCGGTTCGCGGGTTAGCAGCGCCACGCCGTTGTAGGTTTTCTGGCCGAAGCACTGCGCCTGGTAGCCGGCCTGCGCCAGCGCGTCAAACGGAAACTTGTCGTCGGTCAGCTTGAGCTCTTGCAGCGCCAGCACATCGACCGGGTTGGCTTGCAGCCAGTCCAGCACCTGCGGCAGCCGCACAGTCAGGGAGTTCACGTTCCAGGTGGCGAGTTTCATTGGTTTGACTATTGAATATAAAGCGACATGTTACTGGTCATGGTTACCGTTGACGACGCACTTAGCGAACTTAGCGCACTTTGCGCCATGCCAGCAGTGGCACAGGCCATTATGATCAGGCGATAGCACTGTATGCAATATCTGCGTTCAATTCTTCGGCGCTGGCTTCACTTGGCAGAAATTGCCCTCTTGCGCCATGGCGCACAGCCGAGAACCATCTTTTTCCTTGCCGCCTTTTCGGCCTTGGACAGCTTTTTTCCCATGTTGCCCGCAGAAGTTTTTGTTGTTGCCTTGGGCATCCTGCAGCCCAAGAAAGTCAAAGTCATCGTGCTGGTGTTTGCGATGGCTGCCGCTTTGAGCGCATTGCTGTTGGCCTTGGTGCTGGGTACGCTGAGCGCATCCGCTGAAAGGCTGGGTTTGCAGCTGATGGGTGCGCAATGGGACCAAGCGCTGGCCATGGTGCGCACCTGGGGGCCGGCCAGCATGGTGTTTTTGGCAGCCTTCCCGGACTCACCGCGCACCTCCATCGCGGCACTCGCCTTGAGTGGCGTGGCGCCCCTGCTGATCTGCCTGATGGTGTTTTTGGGTAAGCTGATCCTCTACGCCGGGCTGTTGGGTTTGATGCACTACTTGCCATCGAGGCTGGGCCGATGGCGCAACGCAGAGGCCAAATGGAAAAGATGGTTGCAGCGCCGCGCGAGCCGCTTTGTGGCCTACTGCCGTCGCATCCGCTGGCTGGCGCGGCACCCGGATCAACGCTCTTCACCGTCATAAGGCGCATTTGAGGCGTATCTAAGGTTTGCTGGCATGCTCGACCTCCTTCTTGAGGTCAAGGTACTCTTCGCAAGAGGACAGGCAGAGCTTGCCGAGGATGGCCAGGTGTTCACGTGCCTTGTCCAACTGGCCAGACTGCACATAGGCAATACCGATGTACTCATGGGCACCGCGGTGCTTGGGGTCCAAGGTCAAAGCCTGGCGGTAGGCGGCGAATGACTCGTCGTACCTTCTCAAGTTTCGGTAGCTGTAGCCCAGCAGATTGAAACCGTCTGCATCTTGCGGATTTTGTTTGACAAAAATTTCAAACACGGCCGATGCTTCAGACCAATCGTTCTTGGCAATCAGGGTCTTGCCCTGCATCAACATCGGATCTTCTGAATCGGCGGAGGTGATATCCCTGGCTTGCGCCAAGCAAACGTAACACGACAGGAAAAAAACAATGGCTATGCGTTTCACAAGAGATCCTTCGTAGGGCTGCGGCTCAAGCCGCAGCCAGGGGGTCAATGTTCGGTCTGCGTCAACATCATGAGAAAATCCAGTGCATCGGCGGCCCGGATTGTGCATCGTCTGGTGATGCTACTTCAGCGCCTCATTCAGACTCGGGTCAACCCTGGTATTTCCCCTAAACCACTGCTGTGATTTACCCAGTTGCTCCTGGCCAAAGTGCCGCCGTCCAGTACCGTCCAGACATTGATGGTCTGCGGGCATTGGCGGTCACCAGTGTGCTTTTGTTTCATGCCTTTCCTAGCCTGGTCCCCGGCGGCTTTGTCGGCGTTGACATTTTCTTTGTCCTATCCGGCTATTTGATCTCTAGCCTGATCCTGCGCGATTTGGCAGCCGGCCAATTTAGTCTGCGGCATTTTTATGCGCGGCGAGTACGGCGAATTTTCCCGGCGTTGTGCCTGGTCATGACCGTCAGTCTGGGCTATGGATGGCTGGTTCTGACGTCGGTGGAGTACGAGCAGTTGGGGCGGCACGTGGCCAGTGGCGCGGCATTCCTGGCCAACTTTATGTTTTGGCGTGAGGCCGGTTATTTTGACAATGCGGCCGACACCAAGCCCATGTTGCACCTGTGGTCGCTCAGCATCGAAGAGCAGTTTTATGTTTTTTGGCCGCTGTTATTGCTACTGTTCTGGCGCCGTCGTTTCAAGCTCGCGGGAATGTTCAGTCTGCTGATTGGCGCGTCATTGGTTTACAGCCTATGGCTGGCTGGGCGCGACATCGTCGCTGATTTTTACTCCCCGCTGTCACGGTTCTGGGAGCTTATGCTGGGCGGTCTGGTGGCTTATCTTGGCCGTACAGGACGGTTTGAGTCCAAATTTTGGGCGCAATGGGCGGCATGGCTTGGGCTCATGGTGCTGGTGGCAGCCCTTGCTATGACGCACCAAGGGCTGGCGTTTCCCGGGTACTGGGCCCTTTTGCCCACTGTCGGCACCGCCCTGGTGCTTGCTGCCGGCATGCACGCGTACCTCAACCGAGCCATTCTGGCCAGCAAACCGATGGTCTGGGTTGGCTTGATCAGCTACCCGCTTTACCTGTGGCATTGGCCCCTGCTGTCGATGGCCAGGATTGTCGAGTCAGAGACGCCAGGCGCCGTGACGCGGGCGGTTTTGTTGGTGCTGAGTGTTGGGCTGGCCTGGTTAACCTACCGGTTTGTGGAGAGGCCGATTCGGTCGGGCCAACCTGGCAAGTGGGCTGTTCCCCTGCTTGGGCTCTGGATGGCGATCCTCTTCATCGCAGGGCACAACATCAACAGGCAACATGGTTTTCAGTTTCGCCATCATGATTTGCTCAACGCAGACCCGGCCACCATGGTCATCGGTGCCGACCGGGATAAATTAAAACGAGGGTGTTTACTGAGTCCGGAACAGCAATCTGGTGTGGATTGGTGTTGGAGTGACGGCCGCTCACGTCCAAGCTACATGGTGTTGGGCGACAGCAAGGGAGATGCCCTGTTTTACGGCCTGGTGCGAGAGGCAGCACCTGACCTTGGCGGGTTCATGGTAGGCCCCATCGCGCTGTTGAGTGACCCTTCAACGCCGATCAACCGAGCCGTCTACAGTGCCATTGATGCCCATCCCGAACTAAAAACCATTGTCTTGGCCAATGCCTTGCGTGGCATGTTTGCGCTCAATCCGGAAACGGGTTTTGTGCTTGGGGCGGTCACGCCCGCGCAGGTGGACGAGAAAGTAGCCCGTTACACACAGGTCATTTCCAAATGGCTGGCTTCGGGTCGGCGTGTGGTCTTCGTTAAAGACAACCCGACCTTGCCGGATCCGGACAGCTGTATCGGTGGTGGCATGACCCACAGTGCGGTCATGAATCAACTCTTTTATCGCAAGGAAAATCCGCGCTGCCAATTGAAATACAGCGATCACCTTGCAGGAACGCTGCCCTACCAGCAGTTTGTTGAAAAACTGAAACAGGCCAACCCCAGCTTGCAGGTGTTCGATCCAGCGCCGCTGCTGTGCGATATTCCAGCCGACTTGTGCGGCGTTGCGCATGAGCGCCAGTTTCTATACAGCTACGGTGACCATATTTCGGATTACGCCGGCTCCCGTATTGCCCGTGCTATCCTGGCCAAAGATTTAAGGTTTTAGGCCTCTAGCCCTTGTCGCGCCTCAATAGTTTGCTATCAAAAGTGAAGAACCACCCGCGTGACGATCACGCTGATTCTGGGCGTTTTTGGTAAGTGACAAAACTAAAATTCAGGCCGCTGGCCGATGTCTGAGGCAGGCGCGCCGTCGCTACCCAACTGGCGTCCAATTCGGGCGCATAGGCATCGCCCTCAAAGGCGGCATAGATTTCGGTCACATGCGCTGAAGCAGCCAGTGGCAGGGCCTGGGCGTACAGTTCGGCACCGCCGATCACCCACACATCGGGCTGGTCCTCGCACTGCTGTAGCGCTTCGGGCAGCGAGTGGGCGCAGAGCGCGCCCTCGGCTTGCCAGTCGGGCTGGCGCGTCACGACGACATTGCGCCGGCCAGGCAGCGGGCGAAACCGTGGTGGCAACGAATCCCAGGTTTTGCGACCCATGATCACGGGGCAGCCCAGAGTGAGGCGCTTGAAATGCGCAAGGTCTTCGGGCAAATGCCAGGGCAGGGCGTTGTTTAGGCCGATCACGCCATTGGCGGCGCGGGCATAGATCAGATGCAGAGCCATCAGCAGGCTGTCAAACCGCGACCGGCGCCTTGATGGCCGGGTGGCATTCGTAGCCCAGCATCTCGAAGTCGTCGAACTCGTAATCGAACAGGCTCTCTGGCCGGCGTTTGATGTTCAGCTTGGGGTAGGGGAACGGCTGCCGCGACAGTTGGAGCGCGACCTGTTCGGTGTGGTTGCTGTAGATATGGCAGTCTCCGCCGGTCCAGACAAAGTCACCCACCTCCAGATCGCACTGCTGCGCCACCATGTGCGTTAGCAGGGCGTAACTGGCGATGTTGAAGGGCACGCCCAGAAAAATGTCAGCGCTGCGCTGGTACAGCTGGCAGCTCAGACGCGCTGGCTCACCCGCCACCGGCGAGGGCGCCACGTAAAACTGGAAGAAAGCGTGGCAGGGCATCAGCGCCATCTTGTTCAGGTCAGCCACGTTCCAGGCGCTGACGATGATGCGGCGCGAGTCCGGGTTGGACTTGAGAGTTTTGATTACCTCTGAGATCTGGTCAATGTGGCCGCCGTCGGGTGTTGGCCAACTGCGCCACTGCACGCCGTAGACCGGGCCCAGGTCGCCGTCCGGGCGGGCCCACTCGTCCCAAATTGAGACACCACGGTCCTTGAGCCACTGGTTGTTGCTGGAGCCGGTGAGAAACCAGAGCAGTTCCAGGATGATCGACTTCACGTGCACTTTTTTGGTGGTGACCAGGGGGAAGCCTTCCCGCAGGTCAAAGCGCATCTGGTGGCCAAACACGCTGCGCGTGCCGGTGCCGGTGCGGTCGGCCTTGGCCACGCCGCTGCTCGCCACATGGCGCATGAAGTCTTCGTATTGGGCGCGGACAGTGGGGCTGGTCATGGGGTTTGATTGTATTTACAGCCGAATGACCCGACCCGGATTCAACAAGCCTGCCGGGTCCAGCGCCAATTTGATGGCGCGCATCATGGTCAGCGCCACCGGCGACTTGTGCTGCTCCAGGTGCGCGAGTTTGAGGCTGCCCACGCCATGCTCGGCCGAAATCGAGCCGCCAAAGGCTTGCACAGAGTCAAACACCAGGTGGTTGACCTGTTCTTCATGTTGCTGCAAAAACACTGCCGCATCCATGGCCTCAGGGGCCTGCACGTTGTAATGCAGGTTGCCGTCGCCCAGGTGGCCAAAATTGACCAGGCGCACACCGGGAATGGCCTGCGCCAACACGCGATCCGTGACCGCCACAAACTCTGGAATGCGCGACACCGGCACCGAAATGTCATGCTTGATGTTCAGCCCCTCAGCCACCTGTGCCAGAGGGATGCTCTCGCGCACCTGCCACAGCTGCTGTGCCTGGGCCAGGTTCTCCGCCACCACGGCATCGCTCACGCAGCCGTCTTCCAGCGCGGCTTCCAGCAGGCGGTCAAACTGCTCACGTGCGTGGGCTTGGGATTCATGGTCCGAATTTTCCAGCAGCACACACCATGGGCTCTGGCGCCAAAGAGGCACCCGCAGCTGGGGCAGGTGCCGGTCGACCAGGCTCAGGGCAAATTGCCCCATGAGCTCAAAGCCGGTCAGGCCCGCGCCCAGGTGGCGGTGCGCCAGCCGCAGCAGCGTCAGCGCCTGCGCCAGGGACGGCACCGCGGCCCAAGCCGTCAGTCTTGCCGCCGGTAGCGGGTAGAGCTTGAGCGTGGCCGCGGTGATGATGCCCAGCGTGCCTTCCGAGCCGATCAGCAGGTCGCGCAGGTCATAGCCGGTGTTGTCTTTGCGCAGGCCCGACAGGCCGTGCCAGACTTCGCCCTGGGCCGTGACGACTTCCAGGCCCAGGCACAGGTCACGCGCATTGCCGTAGCGCAGCACCTGGGTGCCACCCGCGTTGGTGCCCAGGTTGCCGCCAATGGTGCAACTGCCCTCGGCGGCCAGACTGAGCGGGAACAAAAAGCCGGCTGCCTCGGCCTGCTGTTGCAAGCTGGCCAGAATGCAGCCAGCCTCGGCCGTCAGGGTCAGGTTGTCGGGGTCGAGCCCACGCAACTGGTTCATGCGTTGCAGGCTCAGCACCAACTGGCGGCCCGAGTGGTCGGGCGTGCCACCCATCACCAGCCCGGTGTTGCCGCCCTGGGGCACGATGCTGACCGGTTGTTGCGGGTTTCTTGCACGCTGGGCGATACATGCCTGCACCACAGCCGCCACGTCGGCGGTGCTGCCTGGCCGCACCACGGCCAGCGCGCGCCCTCGGTCTCGCTTGCGCCAGTCTTGTTCCCAGGCGCTCAGGTCACCGTCGGTCAGGACATGGGCGGTGCCCACCGTGGCGCGCAATTGATCCAGTAGCGCTTGCATGACTTAGGTCTTCAGTGCCGCAGCCTTTAGCCTAATCCGGACATGCAGAGCGCAGGCGGTGAACAGCATGATGCACAAGACGGTTTCGATCAAACCCAGCAGGTTGCCCGGCGGCTTGTCGCTCCAGGCCCGCACCACGCCTTCGGTGAAATACAGCCAGACCAGCAGGCTGACCCAGCGGTAGGTGTACATGCGGTTTTTCAGCAGGCCGGCCAGCGGCACGCACAGCGGCAGCACCTTGAGCGCGAGCAGGGAGCCTCCGGGGCGAATTGGCGCCAGTACCAGCTCCCAGGCCAGACCAAGAATGATCAGGCCGAGCAGGCTGCCCACGGCCAGCATGCGGGTTGCATCCACTGAGGGGGATGCTTTTTGGGATGCAATAGTCATTGAGATGGCATCATACTGGTCATGAGTCTGAATTCCGTACCCATCCCTGAATCCCCAAGCAGCCCGGGAGGTCGATCGGGCTCGGTGCTGGCGCGTGCCGTAGCGTTACCTTGGAAAAGTACGGCGCTTCTTTTGCGCGCACGTTTTCGCGAAGACCACCTCGCCTTGACGGCCAGCAGCCTGACGTTCACCACCACCATCGCCCTGGTGCCCTTCATCACCGTGGCGCTGGCGGTGTTCACCGCGTTCCCAATGTTTGCCAAGTTTCAGGATGTGCTTCAGAAGTGGCTGATCGAGAGTCTGATCCCTGACAATATTTCGCGCCAGGTGCTGGGTTATTTGACCCAGTTTGCCGGCAAGGCCAGCAAACTGGGCGCGGCTGGCCTGGTGATCCTGCTGACCACTGCGCTGGCTTTGTTCTTCACCATTGACCGCACCCTGAACGCCATCTGGCGGGTGCCCAAGCCGCGACCGTTTGCTCAGCGGGTGCTGGTGTACTGGGCGGCAATCACACTGGGCCCCCTGTTGCTGGGCGCCAGCCTGACGGCCACCTCGTATGCCCTGACAGCCTCGCGTGGCATTGTGGGTGTGATGCCGGGCGGCGTCGGCTTTGCCTTGGACCTGCTGCAGTTTGCCCTGATGGCCGGGGGCATGGCTGCGCTTTACTACTACGTGCCCAACACCCGGGTGCGTTGGGGCCACGCCTGGACCGGCGGTGTGTTTGTGGCGGCTGGCTTCGAGCTGGCCAAAAAACTGCTGGCCGT
>CAXNFT010000016.1:0-20537 GCA_964201255.1 Rhodoferax sp. | reverse complement strand
ACCGGTCCGGAGGATGGACCCCTTTTTTCCGAGACCGCTTTGCGGGGCAGCCTTTCAAAACGGTGGCCATAGAAGCGACGCCGCAGTCCGGTCCTGCATTCCGGCGCAAGGGGGAGTTCGTGGCCACCGCCACAGGGGTAGAAGGCAGCCTGATTTATGCCGCCTCTAGTCTGTTGCGGGAAAGCATCCTGCAGCACGGGCGAGCCGAGTTCAAGTTAGACCTGTTGCCGGATATGGGGGAGGCGCGGGTGGCGGCTGAGGTCCGGCACCCGCGGGGCTCACGGTCATTGTCAAGCCACCTTAAAAGCCGCCTTGGCTTGGATGGCATCAAAATGGCTGTGCTGCATGAGTGCCTGACCAAGGCGCAGTGGCAGGATCCCGCGGCCTTGGCCACCGCCATCAAGGCCTTGCCCATTGAGCTCGCAATACCTCGCCCGATTGATGAGGCGATCAGCAGCGCCGGTGGCGTGAGATTTGAAGCGCTGGACACCGAGTTGATGGTGGGTGTGCTGCCTGGGGTGTTCTGTGCAGGTGAAATGCTTGACTGGGAAGCGCCAACGGGCGGTTATTTACTGACCGCCTGTTTCGCAACGGGCCGGCGAGCTGGGCAGGGGGTACTGACCTGGTTGAATAGGGGGCGGCTATGAAGGAGCTACTTTGTCTTTGAGGGCACCGCTCGCCGACATTTTGGACACCTTTGACGGCTCTGAGCCAATCCCAGCAGCTGTATCAATGGGTCCGATCACAACTCGTTGGTACAAGACGAATTGAAGAAATGAGGTTGACGAGCCTGACCCCGGCACTGGCTCCACAGTTAGGGCTGCTTGGTTCCCCACCTGACCCGGTTGGCCGCTTTACCATGCGGGAAGGCCCGTCACGGATGATTGTAAGGCCGTGTGGACTGGTTTCAGGACGCCACGTGCGACGTGGGACGGGCCGTAGAATCAAGCCATGTCTTACCTTGTGCTCGCCCGCAAATATCGGCCCCGCAATTTCACCGAAATGGTGGGGCAGGACCATGTCGTGCAGGCGCTTGGCAATGCGCTGACGACACAGCGTCTGCACCATGCGTACCTTTTCACCGGCACCCGCGGCGTCGGCAAAACCACGGTGTCGCGCATTTTGGCCAAGTCGCTCAATTGTCAGGGTCCAGACGGTAAGGGCGGCATCACTGCGACTCCCTGTGGGGTATGCCAGGCCTGTATAGACATCGACAGCGGTCGCTTTGTCGATTACACCGAGTTGGATGCTGCCTCGAACCGTGGGGTGGACGAAGTGCAGGCTTTGCTGGAGCAGGCCGTTTACAAACCGGTACAGGGCCGCTTCAAGGTTTTCATGATTGACGAGGTGCACATGCTCAGCTCCACGGCCTTCAACGCCATGTTGAAGACACTGGAGGAGCCCCCCGACTACCTGAAATTTGTGCTGGCTACCACGGACCCTCAAAAGGTGCCCGTGACCGTGTTGTCCCGTTGTTTGCAATTTAATTTGCGGCCGATGGCGCCTGAGACCATCCGTGAGCACTTGCAGCGCGTGCTGCAGGCAGAGGCAGTGGACGCCGACGCCCAATCATTGCGGTTGTTGTCGCGCGCCGCGCGCGGCTCCATGCGCGATGCTTTAAGCCTGACCGATCAGGCGATCGCTTTTGGTGCCGGCCGGCTGCAGGAACTCACCGTCCGTCAGATGCTGGGCAGTGTAGACCGTAGCTATGTTTTCAACTTGTTGCAGGCGCTGGCGCAAAGCGATGGCAAGGCCGTGGTGCAAATCTCAGAGGCGTTGCGTCTACACGGTTTGAGCGCTGCGGCCACGCTGGAAGACATGGCCACGGTGTTGCAAGGTATGGCGGTATTGCAGGCTGTGCCCAGTGAATCCGACGAGACCGACCCGGAAGCGGCTGAACTCGCTGCCCTGGCGTTAGCCATGCCTGCCGACGAAACCCAATTGCTGTACAGCCTGTGCCTGCACGGGCGTGGCGAACTGGGCTTGGCGCCTGACGAATATGCGGCGCTGACCATGGTGCTTTTGCGACTGCTTGCGTTCAAGCCGCGGGGCGCGGCAACAGCGGAGCCGGAAAAAAAAACTCTAAAACTGGGGCTTGAACTCGCATCTGCAGCGCCACCCATCGCTGCGGTCACGCCGTTGGCGGCGGAGCCGGTTCAAGTTTCTGTGGCTCCAATTGCGGTGAAGCCCGCGTTTAGGCCAGGTCAGCAACTGCCCGTGCTCAGTACCACTTCAGGCGCGCGTCCTTTGTCAGCTTCTTTGTCAAATCCTGCCCTAGCCCCCGTGGATACTCAGGTATTAGCTACAAATATTGAAGCAATACCGGTTCGCGTACAGGCCGATTCACGTGCTGAAGCTGTGATCACGCCGAACTCACCCGCGCTGGTACCCACCGAGGATGGGGAGTTTTGGTATGCCCTGGTGCAACAGCTGATAGAGCAGGAGGCGATTGCGGCCCTGGTGCGTGAACTAGCGCTGCAGTCGCAGCTGGTGGCACGCGACACTGACCAGTGGCTGCTGCGGGTAGAGCGCGAATCACTCAACCAGCCCGGCACTCGTGACCGACTCGCCGCAACCTTGCAGGGGGCCGGTCATGCTGTGCGCCTGGTGGTCGAAGTGGGCCGGGTAGGCGACAGCCCGGCCCGCCGCAATGCAGCGGCTGCTGCCGAGCGCCAGCTGGCGGCCGAAAAAATCATTTTTGATGATCCGTTTGTGCAGTCGATGATGCGCGATTTTGGGGCGAAAATTGTGCCAGGCAGTATCAAGCCGGGTTGAGCGGGGTAACCGACGGCTGTGGTCGACATCGGACCCTGACGTATCCGCAAGGCTTTTTTAACCCAACCTATCACCACCCAAGGAATACCATGTTCAACAAAGGTCAACTCGCTGGTCTCATGAAGCAGGCCCAGGCCATGCAGGACAACATGAAGAAGGCCCAAGATGAGCTTGGCTTCATTGAGGTCAGCGGCGAGTCCGGCGCTGGCCTGGTCAAGGTCACTATGACCTGCAAACACGATGTCAAGCGCGTAACGATTGACCCGAGCCTGCTGGCGGAAGACAAAGACATGCTGGAAGACCTGGTTGCTGCCGCCTTCAATGCGGCCGTGCGCAAGGCCGAGGAAACCTCCGCTGAAAAAATGGGCAAGCTCACGGCCGGCATGCCTGGTCTGCCTGGTGGCATGAAGTTCCCGTTCTAAGCTGCGATAAAAAACGTGGCTGATGCCAACGCGCTAGAGGTCTTGGTTCAGGCCTTACGCCGGCTGCCCGGGGTAGGGGTCAAGTCGGCTTCGCGCATGGCTTTTCACTTGCTGCAGCATGACCGTGCCGGTGCCCTGACGCTGTCCCGAGCCCTGGCCGAGGCCGCTGAACAGGTTTGCCATTGCCAGCGCTGCCATACCTTCACGCAAAGCCTGGTCTGCGCGACTTGTCTTGATTCACAACGTGACGCGGCCAAACTTTGCGTTGTTGAGACCCCGGCCGACCAGTCAGCGGTGGAACGCACCGGGGCCTATCGCGGTCTGTATTTTGTGCTGATGGGCCGCCTCAGCCCGCTGGATGGCATTGGCCCCAAGGACATTGGCCTGAAAAAACTGTTTGACCGGGCCTGCGACGGCCTGGTCCAAGAAGTGATTCTGGCCACCAATTTCACCGCAGAGGGCGAGGCGACGGCGCATGTCATCAGCGAGGCGCTCAAGTCCCGGGGCTTGAACTTGACCCGACTGGCGCGCGGTGTGCCGGCCGGCAGCGAACTGGAGTACGTGGACCTGGGCACAATCGCCCATGCTCTGGTCGATCGGCGCTAGTACAGCGCTGCGGATCGACTGATATAAACTTTTTATGGATTTACACCTGCCATGACGACCCAATTCTCCCTGGCCCACTGGTGTGTCTTGGTAGCTGCATTGTTACCTGTCGTCTGTGCGGGCATAGCTAAATCAGGTGCTATTGGCAAGCCACGCCGCGAGGGTGGATATGACAACGCCAACCCAAGGGTCTGGCTTGCTGTGCAGGCAGGTTGGCGCGCCCGCGCCAACGCCGCGCAGGCCAACAGCTTTGAAGCCTTGCCCTTTTTCATTGCGGCGGTTGTCATCGCGCAGCAGCTGGCGGCCCCGCAAAGCAGCATAGACGCTCTGGCCCTTGTGTTCGTTGGGCTACGCCTGGCTTATATCGGCAGTTATGTGGGGGGATTTGCCACTGCCCGCAGCGTATTGTGGGTGCTAGCGCTGGCGGTCAATATCGCCATCTTGATGCTGGGTTGGCGCGTCTAGCTGCCGCTGGGGCTTGCGATGGCCAATGATCTTGTGATGATCACTGAGGCCTGGGCGCCCCAGGTTGGCTGGCCTCGCATCGTGTTTGTGAATGAGGCCTTCGTCCGCCTGACGGGCTATAGCCGCCAGCAGGCTCTGGGCCAACCATGCAACCTGCTGCATGGTGAAGAAACCGACCCCGATGAACTGAACCGCCTGCAGCAGGCTATGGCGCGCGGCGAACCGGCGCAATCCGAGCAGATGAACTATGCCCATGACGGGCGACCGTTTTGGACTGACATCGACATGGCGCCGATCCGAAGCGGCACAGACGCCAGCACGCCGTGGGTGTTCGTGCAGAGTGACCTGTCGCGTCGGCCGCGGACCAGCGCCGAGATCGAGCATCTGGCCTACCATGATGCGCTGACCGGGCTGGCCAATCGCACCCTCCTGATGGACCGGCTGCAGCAGACCCTGGCGACCTGTGCCCGGCACCCGGTCTTTTGTGGCCTGATGTTTATCGATCTTGACAACTTCAAGGATGTCAATGACGTCGGTGGTCATGCGCGGGGTGACCAGCTGTTGTTGGAAGTGGCTGAACGGTTGCAAACCTGCGTGCGTGAAGCGGACACCATCGCCCGGTTTGGCGGCGATGAATTTGTCATCCTGCTGCAAACCCTGGGTTCTGATCCGGCAGAGGCAGCGGCTAATGCCGAGACGGTTTACCACAAGATCGCAGCAGTGTTGGCAGAGCCTTTTCAGAGCCAGTCCCTTCAGTACCGTGCAAACGCCAGCGTTGGCATTAATTTGTTTGGCCAGCTGCCGACGACGGTGGATGAATTGATGCGGCATGCCGATATGGCGATGTACCAAGCCAAAAGT
Source organism: Rhodoferax sp. (assembly GCA_964201255.1). Lineage (GTDB taxonomy): Bacteria > Pseudomonadota > Gammaproteobacteria > Burkholderiales > Burkholderiaceae_C > Rhodoferax. The sequence continues at coordinate 15,408 of CAXNFT010000016.1, read as the reverse complement.
GCTGGGAAAAACACCTGCCGATTTTTTGACACCGGCATGCAGAAGATGGTGGATGACCGGGCCTGGATGGGCAACGAGTTGCGCCACGCGGTGCAGCGGAAGCAATTGTCTTTGCATTACCAGGCCCAATACGACGTCCAACATGGATTGATTGGCGCGGAAGCGCTCTTGCGCTGGTCATTTCCCGGGCGGGGACTGGTGCCTGCGGAAGTTTTCATTCCACTGGCGGAGCAAATTGGCGTGATCCGGGAGCTTGGCAATTGGGTTTTGGGTGTCGCTTGCCAAGAGTTGGCCCGTTGGGCCACGATCCCCGGGATGGCTCATCTCGTGATGGCGGTCAATGTCAGTTCCCAGCAGTTCCAGTTACCCGGTTTTGTCGAAGCCGTGCTCGATGTGCTCTCCCGCACCAGCGCCCGACCAGACCGATTGAAACTTGAACTGACCGAGAGTGTCCTGATTCAGGATCTGTCTGGCGTGCGGCGCAGCATGGCGACGCTCAAAGCCCATGGTGTCGGCTTTGCGCTGGACGATTTTGGCACTGGTTATTCATCGCTTAAGTATCTGAAACAACTCGCGTTGGATCAGCTCAAGATCGACAAGTCGTTTGTCGCCGATGTGATGACAGACAGCCATGATTCAGCCATTGCACGCACCATCGTGACCCTGGGCCATTCTTTGGGGCTGCAAGTGATTGCCGAAGGTGTTGAAACCGTGGCTCAACGTGATTTTCTGGTTAGCATTGGTTGCAGTATTTTTCAGGGTTACTTGTACAGCGAGCCGCTTGCAGCCAGTGAATTTGAGGCCTTCGTTGGCCTCCAGCAGCACGGCGCGAACGGGCAGGTCTGATCACTCTCAGTCAGGCTCAGCGCTTGGCGATCGGGGTTGAGCCTTGGCGCGGTTTGGCGGCGAGTCGCGTCGGAGCCGCTTTTTTGCGCTGCTCGGCCCGTGCCGGCAGGTACAGAACCACGCTCTGGCCGGCTTTGAATGTGGCCGATGCGCTTACCTTGTTCCATTCGGCAATCGCCGCTGGGCTGACCCGGTATCGTTTGGCCAGACTCGCAACCGTTTCACCCTTGACTGCCTTCACGGCGCTGCGTTTGAGTACCTGCTCGGGCGACAGCGAAAGTTGACCCTGATCCGCCACCCGTTCCGCAACATCCGTGCTCAGGCTACTGGAGCGCGGCACCAGCAAACTTGAGCCTGCCCGGATCAGCATGCGGGGAGGGATGCTATTGATGTTACGCAGTTCGGACTCAGACATGCCAACACGCTTGGCGGCATCGGCTGGCCGCATGTTGGTGGGCGCCATCCAGACGGTCCAGCTGGCTAGCCGACCACCAGCAAAGGCCGCCAGATTGTCCTGAAAAATCTGCGCATTGTCCCAGGGCAACAGAATTTGGGGCGTCCCCGCGGCCAGGATCACAGGCCGGCTGGCCGACGGATTCAAAGCCTTGAAGTCACTCACACTGACACCGGCCAGCTTTGCCGCCAGCGCCACATCTATGTCACGTTTGATGTCTACCGTTTGAAAAAAGGGATGATTCTGTATCGATGGCAGTTGCGTGCCAAACGCTTGCGGGTTGGCCACTATATTTTTGATGGCTTGAAGCTTGGGTACATAAAACCGGGTTTCCATCGGCATGGCCAGATCGACATACCGGCTGGGTTGGCCGGCTTGCTGGTTTTTGAGTATCGCCCGGCCGACACTGCCCTCGCCCCAGTTGTAGGCCGCCAACGCCAAATGCCAGTCACCGAAAAGCTCATAGAGCTTCTGCAGGTAGTCCAGTGCTGCTCGGGTAGATGCCAGCACGTCCCGCCGGTCATCACGAAAGGCATTTTGTTTGAGCGCATACTGTTTGCCCGTCGCTGGCATGAACTGCCACATGCCAGCCGCCTTGGCTGACGAGACGGCTTGGGGATCAAATGCACTTTCGACGAATGGCAACAAGGCCAGCTCACCCGGCATGTTGCGCCGCTCCAGCTCTTCGACAATATGGAACATGTACTTGTGGGAACGTTCTGCCATGCGGAACAGGTAGTCTGGGCGGATGCTGTACCACTGCTCCCGATCGCGGACCAGGTCGTTTTTGAGGTCGGGCATCGCAAAGCCGCGCCGGATTCGCTCCCAGAGGTCGATCGGTGTTTGCAAGGAAGCCACGGGACGCGCATAAATCTCAGCCAGACCGATCGACAATAAATTATCCGGCTCGGCTGCCAGTGTCGGTGGCAACGGCTCAATGGGCCTTGCATTCAAGGAGGGCGTCAACGTCGGTGTTGCGGTTGCCGACGGAATAATGTCAACCACCGGCACGGCAGCACCTTGAGCAATTCGAGTGAATACGCCCTCAGGTGCGACTTGAGCGATCGCAGGCAAGACAGTGGACGCTGGCGACTCAAGAAGCAAGGGCTGAGCGAGGACAGCATCTTTGGGTAGCCAGGCTAGGCAGCAGCCTATCAGCAACGGATAAACTCTGATCACTCGGTGCACGCTGGGGTCAGCCAGGTCAGTACCTTGTGAGCGCCAGTGGCCTGTGCCAGCTGTACCCGTAGTCCTTGGCAGGGCGGTTGAATTGTGACCCTTGCGACGATGATGGCTGACTTGAAATTCATGAATGACCAAATTATAGGTTTGCAGGATTGGCTTCGCTCCCCGCTGGGACAGTACCTGCTGGCGTGGGAGCGCCAGCAGTTCGATGTGGCCATAGCCGACGTGTTCGGGTTTCATGCGCTGCAGCTGGGCTTGCCTGAGATCGATGCCCTGGCTGCCAACCGTATGCCGCACCGTTGGCTGGCGTGCCAGGCACCGCAGACTCGTGCTCACCTTGTGACAGAATTTTCAGCATTGCCTTTCCCCGCCAACAGCCTAGACTTGGTTGTATTGCCGCACTCGCTTGAATTGTCACCCGACCCCCACGCCACCCTGAGAGAGGTTGAAAGGGTGCTGGTGCCTGAAGGGCGTGCGATCATCACCGGCTTGAACCCGCTCAGTCTTTGGGGAATGCGGCAGCGCCGAGTCCGCGTCTACCAAAGGCTGGGATTGGCGCAGTCGTTTTTGCCGCAGAATGAGCTCATTGGCTATCTGCGGCTTCGCGATTGGGTGCGTCTTTTGGGTTTTGAGGTTGAAGTGGGCCGTTTCGGCTGCTATCGGCCAACGTTTCAGAGCGGGGCTTGGTTAGAACGGATGGATTGGATGGACCGCGCTGGAGCACGCTGGTGGCCTATTTTCGGCGCCGCCTACTTTTTAGTCGCTGTCAAGCGGGTGCGTGGTGTAACCCTGCTCAGCCCTAACTGGAAAGCAGCACGAGTGTCCCAGCGCGCACCGGTTTCTGTGGCCAACAGCGCCGTGTTAACTGGGCCCAAGAAACGCAAGGACGAAAACTGAAGGAGTCTGCATTGAACCGGATAGAGATTTACACCGATGGCGCCTGCAAGGGCAACCCTGGCCCGGGCGGCTGGGGTGCGCTGCTCAAGTCGGACGGTACACAAAAAGAATTATTTGGTGGCGAACTGGCGACCACAAATAATCGCATGGAGATGTTGGCGGTGATCGAAGCGCTGACGGCCTTGAAACGACCCTGTCAGGTGATCCTGCATGTCGATAGCCAATATGTGCTCAAAGGAATGACTGAATGGCTGCCAGGTTGGAAGGCTAGGGCTTGGAAGACCGCTGCCAAGCAGCCGGTCAAAAATGTTGACCTTTGGCAGCGCCTGGATACCTTGGTCAATGGCGTAGGCCACGCGGTTGAATGGCGCTGGGTCAGGGGTCACAACGGTGACCCAGGTAATGAACGTGCCGATGCCTTAGCCAATCGCGGCGTCGCACAGGCGCTACAGGCGCGCTGAAGCTAAAGTGTCAGAGATCTGCCGTACTGGTCGATCAACGCCACGTGCGTGTAGCGTCCGAGTGCCTGATTAACCGTTCTGCCGTTGATTTAGCGCAAGGGCTGCTACATTTGCTGTTTTGCCGACTGGTGTGAACCCACCGTCACATTCGATAATTTTGTTGCAACAGCAAGCTCATGGCCAAAAAAATAATCTACCCCCTGGTCGCTATTCTCGGCATCGCAGCCGTTTCAGGAGCGGCTTGGTGGTACCAGTCCAAACCGACAGGGCCCAAGGAAATAGTGGCCGGCGCCGGGGGCGCACCGGCTGGTGCGCCGGCAAGCGCGGCTTCTGGCCCGGCTGTTCCCCGAGCGGCCGGGGTGGAGGTGGCTAAAGTCGAGACCATGTCGCTGCGCGATGATGCACAGGCCGTGGGAACCCTTCGATCCCGCCAGAGCGTGATGCTTCGCCCTGAAATAGGGGGCCGAATCAAGGAGTTGGGCTTCACCGACGGCGCTAGGGTACGCAGGGGGCAGATGCTGGTGCAGCTTGATGATGCCTTGCAACGCGCTGACCTGCGTCAAGCTCTGGCTCAGGTCTCTATTGCCAAAGCCAATTTGAAACGAAATGAAGAGTTGGTAGCCCAAAATTTCGTGGCCAAACGGGTGCTTGATGAAAGTGCCGCCAGTTTGCAGGTTGCAGAAGCCCAATTGGGCCTGTCATGTGCCCGGTTGTCGCGCATGGTCCTGCTGGCGCCCTTTGACGGCACCTTAGGGATCCGAAACATCAATCTCGGTGATTTCGTCAAGGATGGGGCCGACCTTGTCAACCTGGAAGACACCAGCAGTATGTATGTGGACTTCCGCCTGCCTGAGCGTTTTCAGGGGAAGTTAAAGCTTCAGCAACCCGTCGAGTTGCTACTCGACGCAGTTCCAGGGCGTAAATTCAAGGCGCGCATCGAGGCGATTGACCCTTTGCTCGACGCCAACGGCCGCTCGGTGGGTGTCCGAGCTGTTTTGCCAAATAACATGGGTGAGGCTGCCACCCCACCGGGGGCTGGCGGCGGTGGCAGGCCGGCGGCTGCATCGGCAGCGACAGCCTCGGCCCCTAAGGCACGTCCAGCGCGCCCGCCTGCGGCCCGTCCTGCTGCAGCGCCAGAGTCCGGCCCAGTCTCACGTGCAGCCAGCCCCTATGAGGCGCTGGGTTGTCCGCCGGACCCGATTACCCCAAGCGCTCGGCCTGCTACGCCAGCCGCTGCGGCTGCACGAGCGGCCCCTGCGGGAGGCCCCGCACCGTTGCGGCCTGGCATGTTTGCGCGTGTGACCGCCGTTTTCTCGGTGAACGAAGCAGCCTTGGTGGTGCCTGAGGAGGCTATCGTCCCTCAGGGTGGTCGCCAATTTGTGTTCAAAGTTGTTGAGCCTGGCGCACTGCCGCCAGCGGTGGCGGCATCTGCACCAGCGCTAGCGCCTGATACCAAGTTCGTGTCTCAGCGCCAGGAGGTCAAACTTGGTGCTCGCCGTGCTGGCAAAGTTGAGGTTACCGATGGTCTGAGCGAGGGTCAGACCGTGGTGGTTGCTGGTCAACAGCGGCTGCAACGGGATGGTACAGGGCTACGTGTGGTTGAGCTCGGTCGACCACCACAAGCTGGTGCGCCCGGCGCTGGCGCCAGCGCGCCTATTGCGAGTGCGTCCGCTGCTGCTGCAGCCGCAAGCCGCTGATTTCTGGGGCGCACACTATGCAACTTGCTGAAACCTCCATTCGTCGCCCGGTCTTCGCCACCGTGCTGTCGCTGCTGATCGTGCTGATCGGGGCGGTGTCTTTCGACCGGCTTACCGTTCGTGAATATCCGAAGATTGACGAACCCGTCGTCTCTGTGACGACGGTGTTCACCGGGGCATCGAGCGAGGTCATGGAGAGTCAAGTGACCAAGGTGCTGGAGGACTCTTTAGCAGGCATTGAAGGGGTCGATGTCATCACGTCGTCCAGCCGACAGGAGCGCAGTCAGATATCGGTTCGATTTGCACTGACCCGAGACGCAGATTCGGCCGCAGCGGATGTTCGCGATAAGGTCACACGCGTGCGTCAGCGGCTGCCGCAGGGTATCGATGAGCCTGTGATCGCCAAAGTGGAGGCCGATGCTTTCCCGGTGATTTTTCTGGCGATGAGCTCGGACACGCACAATTCACTGCAGTTGTCCGAGATGGCCAATACACTGGTGAAGCCAGTGCTGCAAACGGCGAAAGGTGCTGCCGATGTGGTCGTACAGGGCGAGCGCAAGTTTTCTATGCGAATTTGGGTAGATCCAGACAAACTGGCTGCCTACCGCCTGACCATTCAGGACCTCGAGGATGCGCTTCGTCGGTCTAACTTGGAGGTGCCAGCCGGACGTATCGAGAGCCGGTTGCGCGAGTTCAATGTGACCGCTGCAACCGATTTGCAGCGGCCCCAGGACTTCGCGCAGGTTGTCATCCGCACAGTAAACGGGCTACCTATCCGAATTGCCGATGTGGCCCGTGTACAGCAGGGGCCCGTCGACGAGCGCTCCAGCGTGCGCTTGAATGGTCGCGATGCCATTGGCGTTGGGGTGATCCGCCAAGCGACGGCTAACCCGCTTGAGTTGTCTGCGGGCGTGCGACAACTGATGGTCAAAGTGCAACGCGACCTGCCGCCGGGCGTGCTGATTGAGGTGGCTAACGACAACTCTGTCTTTATTGATCGCTCGATCAAGAGCGTTTTCATGACCATCGTGGAAGCGTCGGTGTTGGTGGCACTTGTTATCTTTGTATTTTTGCGTACCTTCCGGGCGTCTATCATCCCCTTGCTGACCATTCCGGTTGCGCTCATCGGTTCGTTTGCTTTGATGGCGCTGGCTGGCTTCAGTATCAACACCCTCACGTTGCTGGCGCTGGTGCTGGCTATCGGGTTAGTGGTGGACGACGCCATCGTCATGCTGGAGAACATCTATCGCCATATTGAGGATGGCATGGCACCATTCCAGGCCGCCATTCGCGGTGCGCGGGAGGTTGGCTTTGCCATTGTGGCCATGACCATGACGCTGGTGGCGGTGTATGCCCCGCTGGCCTTTGCACCAGGCCGTACCGGTCGACTGTTCACCGAGTTTGCGCTGGCCTTAGCTGGCGCTGTGGTGGTGTCGGGCATTGTGGCGCTGACCCTGTCACCCATGCTATCTTCGGTGCTGCTGCGCCACAACCCGAAACCGTCATGGTTCGATCGGGGTATGGAGTCCGTTCTCCAGGCCATCACCCGTGGCTACAACCATACGCTTAACTGGACATTGCGGCACCGCTGGGTGGTGCTTTTGGTGATGGTGGGCAGCGGCTTTGTTTCTTGGTTCGTTCTGGGTGACCTCAAGCGCGAACTGTCACCCGTGGAAGACCGCGGTGTGGTCGTCGCCCAGATCAACGGACCAGACGGATCCACCCTGGACTACACCAACCGTTATGCCAAGGCCATTGAGCGCATCGGCGAGGGTTATCCTGAGTTTGACCGGGTGTTCGCCACCGTTGGCAACCCCACAGTCGCGCAGGGTAATATCTTTTTCCGAGCCGTTCCCTGGGAAGACCGCAAACGAACCACGCTTGAGATGGCGCGAGAAATGACACCACGTGTCTCCAGCATGTCAGGGGTGACAGCATTTCCCGTTACGCCACCGTCACTGGGGCAAGGGTTTATCCAAAGGCCGATTAATTTTGTCATCATCACGTCAGAAAGCTACCAAAATCTGGCGCAGACCGTGCGGGCGTTTCAGGATGAGTTGGCCAAAAACCCTGGTTTTGTTCAGGTTGATACCGATTTACGACTGAATAAGCCTGAAATCAAACTTGAGGTGGATCGGGAGCGTGCGGCGGATATGGGGGTCGGCGTGGACCTGATTGCACGCGCTGTGGAGACGATGCTCGGCGGGCGAAAGGTGACACGTTACAAGCGTGATGGGGAGCAGTACGATGTGATCGTGCAAACCAACGCCAGCGGCCGTGCCACACCTGACGATATTGAGAAGATCTTTGTACGTGGTCGAAACGACACCATGATTCCTCTGGCGGCGCTGGTCAAGATCCGTGAGGTGGTTGTCCCGCGGGAGCTGAACCACTTCGGGCAGCGGCGTTCTGCATCGATCACTTCGAACCTGTCGGCTGACTACTCGGTTGGCGAAGCGCTGGACTTCATGGATGCCACAGCCAAGAAAGTACTCAAGCCAGGTTACGCCACCGACCTCAATGGCTCTAGCCGAGAATTCCGCAAGTCGGCAGATTCTCTGGCACTGGTGTTTGTGCTGGCCATGGTGTTCATTTTCCTGGTCTTGGCGGCCCAGTTTGAGAGCTTTGTTGACCCATTTGTCATTCTGCTTAGCGTCCCCTTGTCAATGGCCGGTGCCCTGCTCGCTCTCAAGTATTCGGGCGGGACCTTAAACGTCTTTAGTCAGATCGGTCTGATCACGCTGGTGGGCTTGATTACCAAGCACGGCATTCTGATCGTCGAGTTCGCTAATCAGTTGCGCGAGCAGGGGCTTGATGCACTAGCGGCCGTCAAAAAGTCATCGTCGCAACGCCTACGGCCGATCCTCATGACCACTGGGGCTATGGTGCTGGGTGCACTACCCTTGGCGCTTGCAACGGGCGCCGGTGCTGAAAGCCGTCGCCAGATCGGCTGGGTCATCGTGGGTGGTATGAGCTTGGGGACCTTATTGACTATTTTTGTCGTGCCCACTATGTACACCCTGCTGGCACGCAAGCATGCTCCTGGTGCCAAGAAAGAGGCCACGCTTGATCCTGATGCTGCGCATCATCCTGCGCCGCATGCTACGGTTGTGAGCCCTGAGCCTGAAGCGGCGCTAGCCAAATAGGCTATTGCCGCAGTTCGACGGCGCGTTTAGATGGCGCCGTTGAACATCATGACGTCGACAGTGTCACCAGGAGCTACGTGGCCCTGCTGGTGGTGCAATACGATCAAACCATTGGCCTGGACCATAGAGCTCAGCACGCCGGAGCCCTGGTTGCCGGTTGTCCTGACCGTCAGTGTCCCGTCGGCGGCGTTGCTGACGATGCCGCGTTGGTATTCGGTGCGGCCCGGTTTCTTGCGTAATGTCTCGATGCTTCGCGCCTTCAGTAACGGCGGCAATGGGGCAGTGCTGCCCATCAGCCGGAGCAGCGCCGGGCGCACAAAAGCCAAAAAAGTCACCATGACGGCGACCGGGTTGCCGGGCAGGCCAAACAACAGCGCGCTGCCGATTTGCCCGACCGCCATCGGCCGGCCGGGGCGCATGGCGATTTTCCAGAATGCAACATCGCCTAATTTTTTCATCATGGCTTTGGTGAAGTCAGCCTCGCCGACGCTGACGCCACCGCTGGTGATGATCGCGTCACAGCGTCGGGCAGCATCGGCAAAGGCAGCCTCCAACAAAGCTGGCTGGTCAGGGATCACCCCAAGGTCGATGATGTCGCAGCCAAGCTTCGTCAGCATACCGAAGACCGTGTAGCGGTTGCTGTCGTACACCGCACCCTCGCGGGGCAGCTCGCCCAGACTCAAAATTTCGTTGCCAGTTGAAAAATAAGCGACCTTTAAGCGACGATAAACCGGCACGCGTCTAATGCCCAAACTGGCCACCAGCCCAAGGGCCGCGGGGCTTATATGCTCACCTTTTATTAGCGAAGTCTGACCCTCGGCCAGATCTTCGCCCTTGAAGCGGCGGTTATCGCCTGGACGCAAAATCCCAGCGGGAATGCTGATGTATTCACCTTGTAAAGTCACCAATTCCTGAGGGGCCACCGTGTCGAGGCCAGTTGGCAGGACGGCGCCTGTCATGATCTTCAGACATTCGCCAGGCCCCAGGTCGCCGCGCCAGGCCACTCCGGCCAGCGCGGTACCCACTACTTTGAGCTCCAGAGCCTGGTCAGGTAATAAGGTGGCGCCACGGAAGGCATAGCCATCCATGGCAGAGTTGTCGTGCGCTGGCACACTGATGGGAGAAACCAAGTCCTGCGCCAGAATCCGGCCCAGCGACTGGAACAGATCAATGTACTCATGGCCCGTCACAGGTTCTGCCAGCCGCGACAAGAAGGCATTGACCTCGTTCACCCGCAAGGCCTGCGGGTCAAAACCTTGCAGTTCGGCCGCAATGGTTGCCAGCGAGGGCCTCAACTGCGGCCCTCCAAATCACGTAACTCGGCCAAGGTGTTGGCATTGAAAAAGGCCTGCGGGTCATCGCCAGCCAGGTTAAACGGGACCATCACCGTTTTGTGTTGCTTGGTCCAAGCATCAATCTTCCGCCCGCCCTGGTGGGTGAACGTCACGAGACTTTCCAGCAGCGTGACCCGGAGCAGACAGAACACCGGCTGGGCACGAAGGCTTAGGGTCCCGTGATGATCCGCCTCTGGCGCAGCAACCATGGCTATATCGGCACCCTGGTCGGTCAGGGCCTGGGCCAGACGTGGAACCAGGTCAAGCGGCAGCCTCGGGGTGTCGCAGGGCACGGTCATCAGGAAACGGGTTTCGCATCGTTCCAGGCCGGTCAGAAAACCAGCCAGTGGCCCGGCATAGTCGGCCAGCACATCTGGCCACACCGAGGCGCCAAAGGATTCATAGGCGGCGAGATTGCGGTTGGCATTGATCAGCGTTTGACCCACGAAGCCGCCCATTTGCAGGCGCGTCAAGGTGTGCAGCGCCAGCGGCAAGCCGTTGAAGCTTTGCAGCCCTTTGTCCACGCCACCCATCCGCGACCCTCGGCCGCCGGCCAGAATCAGCGCCGTAATGTCGTCAGGCCTAATCAAGTCAGCCACCGATGTAACTCATTTCGACCCGCCGCAGCCCGGCCCCGGTGTCCGGCTCCTGTGAGCTGCGCAATTCGGAATAGCGGTCAGTTCTACCCCGCCAGATGTGGCCGATGGCCGACTCGAGGTCAGCGTGTGGCGCCTGGCTGCGCAACAGTGCACGCAGGTCATGGCCCTGGTTGGCAAAGAGGCAGAGGTAAAGCTTGCCCTCAGTCGACAGCCGGGCCCGGTTGCAGTCCGAGCAAAATGCTTGCGTCACACTGCTGATAACCCCAATTTCACCGGCGGACGCATCCCATTGGCCGTTGGCGTCAGCGTAGCCCCATCGCTCGGCGGTTTCACCAAGGCTTGATGGGCTTAGCTGTACCAAGGGCATGGTGTCGTTTATCAACTTGATGACCTCACTGGACGGCAACACGTCATGCATGCGCCAGCCGTTAGTGGCGCCCACGTCCATGAATTCAATAAAGCGCAGCACCATGCCGCTGCCTTTAAAGTGCCGGGCCATCGGCAAGATTTCGTGTGCGTTGGTCCCTCGTTTGACCACCATGTTGATCTTGATTGGCCCCAGGCCCGCCTGACGTGCGGCCTCAATGCCTTCCAGAACATCGGCAACGGGAAAGTCCACGTCGTTCATGTGCCGGAACACGGCGTCGTCCAGGCCGTCCAGGCTGACGGTCACGCGCTGCAGACCGGCGGCCTTGAGCGCTGTCGCCTTGCGCTTGAGTAAAGCGCCATTGGTGGTCAGGGTCAAGTCGAGGGGTAGTCCCTGCAGCGTGCGCAGGCTGGCCAGTTGCTCAATCAGGAATTCGATATTTTTGCGCAAGAGGGGCTCGCCACCAGTCAGGCGAATTTTTTGCACACCGTGGGCGATGAAGGCCTTGGCAACACGGGTAATCTCCTCGAACGACAACAGTTCGGCATGCGGAAGGTAGGCATAATCTTTGTCGAACACCTCCTTGGGCATGCAATAACTGCAGCGAAAATTGCAGCGGTCCGTGACACTGATGCGCAGGTCCCGAAGGGCGCGGCCACGTGTGTCGGTCAGTAGACCATCAGCAATCAGGCGAGTGGTCGGCGCAAAGGCCGCTGCGGGCGGCGCCAAGGCCGTGGCGCGCTGATCAAGCACAGGAATTACGCGTTCAGACATGGCCGATGGTGTCTTTTGATCGATGCCGACACGATGGCGTCATACGCAACGGGCGCCGTCTACTTCAAGGCAGACACCGCTGATAAAGCTCGCCTCATCGCTTGCAAGGTACAGTGCGGCGTTGGCTACATCAAGGGCTGTAGAGAAGCGCCCCAGCGGGATGCTGGCGCGAAACAGGGCTTTGCGGTCTTCAGTCAATTGACCACCTGCAAATTCGGCAGCCAGGCCAGTATCGGGGTTAAAGACCGGGTTGATACAGTTGACCCGTATGTTGTCTGGCCCGAGCTCGGCGGCCAGCGACTTGGAGGTGGTGATCACAGCGCCCTTGGAGCCGTTGTACCAGGTCAGTCCGGGACGTGGCCGCAAACCGGCCGTCGAGGCAATATTGATGAAGCTGCCGCCACCCTGGGCGCGAAACACTGGCGTTGCGTGTACGGTGGCCAAGTAGATGCTTTTCACATTCACAGCGTAGCATTTGTCGAATTCCTCTTCGCTGACTTCTAGCGCCGGCCGGTTGCGGTGGGTCCAGCCCGCGTTGTTGACCATCACATCCAGCCTGCCATGGCGTGCTACCGCTGCGGCTACCAGGGCAGCCACGTTGGCCGAGCGCGTCACGTCAGCGGCAAAAAAAGAGGCTCGTCCCCCTATTGCGGTGATGCTGGCAACCACTCGTTCGCCCTGAATGATGTTGATATCGTTGACGATCACGTGGGCGCCCTGCTCAGCTAGGCGCCGGGCGATGCCCTCGCCAATGCCACTACCAGCGCCGGTCACGATGATGGATTTGTCTTTCACACGCTGGGTCATGGCTTGTCTCATGGTTGCAATGGGTGGTCGAATGACACGGCCTGCGTTCCAACGCGCCAGGGACTATCGTCATTCTGGCCTGATTCTGGCACGACTCAAGGTCGGTATCAGCCGTGCCGGATGGCCACTGTCTTCAGGGTGGTGAAACCGAGCAACGCCTCAAAACCTTTTTCGCGCCCGTAGCCGCTGGATTTAACACCGCCAAAGGGCAACTCCACCCCGCCGCCAGCGCCATAGTTATTGATGAAAATCTGGCCGCTGCGAATGCGCCGTGCCATTCTGAATTGTCTGGCGCCGTCACCGGTCCAGACTCCGGCCACCAGACCAAACTCGGTCGCATTGGCGAGTGAAACCGCCTGCTCTTCGTCTTTGAATGGCATGGCGCACAGCACCGGCCCAAATACCTCCTCTTGCGCCAGCCGATGGTCAAACGGGACGTCGCGCAGCAAAGTGGGCGCCTGGTAGAAGCCACTTTGGGGCGCCTCATCAACGACCCGGCCCTGCGCCACCATGGGAATGCCCGCCACTTGGGCATCGCTCAGGAAGTCCCATACCCGTTGCTGTTGGCTTTGCCGGATCAAGGGACCCAGATCAAGATCTAAGCTGGCAGGGCCGACCCGCAGGTTTTCAAACTCTGCGCCCAGTCTGGCCAACAAGGGCTCATAAATTGCCTGATCGACCAGCAGGCGCGACCCCGCAGAGCAGGTCTGACCGGAATTTTGCACAATACCATTCAGAATGGCCGGCACAGCAGCATCCAGGTCGGCATCAGCAAAAACAATCTGCGGGCTCTTGCCGCCCAACTCCAGCGTGACCGGGCAATGCCTTAGTGCGGCAGCCTGCTGGATCAGCGTGCCGACGCTTGGGCTGCCAGTGAAACTGATGTGGTCGATGCCTGGGTGGCGAGCCAGTGCGTCGCCCACCTCATGGCCATAGCCTGTCACTATGTTGATGACACCTGCTGGAAAACCCACCTCTGCAGCCAGTTGCGCGACGCGGATCAGTGACAAGCAGGCGTCTTCTGCGGGTTTGACCACACAGGTATTACCAGCGGCAAGGGCGCCGCCGACGCTTCGGCCAAAAATTTGCATCGGGTAATTCCAGGGAATGACGTGCCCTGTCACCCCGTGCGGCTCGCGCCAGGTTAGTACGCTGTAGCCGTCTAGATACGGAATTGTCTCGCCGTGGAGCTTGTCACAGGCACCCCCGTAAAACTCAAAATAACGCGCCAATGCCAAGGCGTCTGCACGGGCCTGCCGCGTTGGTTTGCCGCAATCGCGCTGCTCGATTTGACTTAACTCCTCGGCGTGCTCAGTGATTTTGCGGGATAGGCGCATCAGCAGGCGTCCGCGTTCGGCGGCACTCAGCTTGCGCCACACACTGTCCAGACCTTGGCGCGCGGCCCGAACTGCAGTGTCGATATCGCTGGTATTGCTGCGTTGGATTTGATCGAAGTCTTGGCCATCAGACGGGTCCAGCACGGCGATCGTTCGCCCAGACGAGGATGGCACGGAGGCGTTGGCGATGTAGTTGAGTTGCATGCCTCGATTTTCCCGCAAAAAGCTGGCAAAGCCCTCTGACCGATACAGGAGCTAAAGCAAAATCAGCAATTTACGCTAAGTTAACCTATGAATTTGCTCAGCTAAATTCGAAGGGGCGTCGTGCCGCACTGCCTCGAGAACCCAACGGCCGGTCGACCACGTCAATGCGCGGTCTAATACAGTTGGCCATTTTAATCAGATTCGAGCTGGCATTTGCGGTGGGTTGAGGTTGCGCTTAGGTTGGTTGCGGCAGGCGTCCGTTCACTTCCGCAAAGGCGTGCCGATTGGACTGTAGCCAGGCCACCGACAAGTCATTGTGCAATTGGTTTGGGTGAAAACCTTCGCTCCGGTAGGCCCACCAAGGTTTAAACATGCTGCGGAGCATGCCGCGCTTACCGAACAAAAAGCCGGCACCACTGACCCAGGTTCGCCATTGCCACAGACTGCCATCATGGTGCAAGTTGTTGACTGTCTGTCGCAGCAAGTCAGAGAAAAATATCACACTCGTGCGGTTGAACCATGTCACGCGCCACTGGTGTGAACCGCCCAAAGCCAAGTAGAGGTCAAAGGCCGTGCACTTATGCTCTGATTCCTCGGCGCTGTGCCACAGCCACATCGTCTTCAGCCGCTCTTCGCTGCCGTCAAACCATTCTGGGTTGCTCAGCAACCAGTCAGCGAAGACGGCTGTGAAATGCTCTGTGGCCGCGGTGATCGCCAGCCAGTGCCGGGCGTTAAAGTGAGCCAACATCTTGAGGCGTTCTCGGGCGCGGGGTTCCCAATGATTCACAAGGCCGTGCTTCTCAATTTGCGCGTTGAAAAGCGCATGAATACGCCGATGTGTGGCCTCCTGGCCAATGAAGCCCTGGGCTTCAGCGACAAACTTCTCCTGTTCATCTAGCGGCAGGGACTTCAGCCCGGCGCGAACCGAGTCCATAAAAAATTGCTCACCCAAAGGGAAGCTCATCGATAAGGCGTTAAAAAGAGCCGTTCTGAACGCGTCACCACCAAACCAGTGGCCAGGCACAGGCGCTTCCAAATCGATCAACAAACGGCGGACGACCAGTTCAGACATAGATGACTTCCTTTAAGACACATTGGTACGATTGCGTACCGTCATTGTTTCCTAAGGAGCCTCACATTGTCAAGTACCATTTAACCGAGATTGTTCATTAGGAATTTGATCGCACCGGCGTAAGCCTCACGGGCTCGCCCGCGTTTGCCCACAAACCGTCAAACCAAGGCCTTCGTTTACGTGCCACAGCCAAGCGAAACGTCTGCTTGATGTTCCTCGTGTTGTCGT
>CAXNFT010000015.1:0-21493 GCA_964201255.1 Rhodoferax sp. | reverse complement strand
GCCAGAACCTGGTCGAATACGATTTCTTGGCCTACGTCCGCAGCAATCTGTTCTACTTTAATTTTTTCACCAGCAGCAACTCTGTATTGCTTGCCACCGGTTTTTATGACCGCGTACATATTGACCTCTTCTCATTTGCTCTGGGAACGAATTTTCACAGAGCCAATGACTATAGCACAGGGGATTTAGGTGGCATACGCCCGCCTGGAGCGCGTCGGCAGCGCCCGCTCACCTTCCTATAATTAGCTGGTCAACCCCCTAACAACCGTGCCAACAGTTCCCGATTCCTCCTCCCCCGCTGGTTCCATGGCCATCATCGCCCACGACATGCGCGAAGTCGATCGTGTGATTGCTCAACGGCTGGATTCCGGTGTTCCGCTGGTTGGTCAGGTTTCGCGCTACATCATTGCCGCCGGCGGCAAACGGCTGCGTCCCGCCCTGCTGTTGCTGTGCTGCGGGGCCATGGGCTTCACCGGGGCGCAGCGCTTCAATCTGGCGGCCGTGGTCGAGTTCATTCATACGGCCACCCTCTTGCACGATGACGTGGTAGACGATTCGGCCCTGCGCAGGGGCAATGCCACTGCCAAGAAGATGTTCGGCAACCCAGCCAGTGTGCTGGTGGGTGACTTCATGTACTCCCGGGCGTTCCAGATGATGGTCGAGGCCGGGGATATGCGCATCATGGCTGTATTGGCAGATGCCACCAACGTGATTGCCGAAGGTGAAGTGCTGCAGTTGATGAATATGCACAACGCCGAGCTCGACGAGGACAACTACTTGCAGGTGATCCGTTCAAAAACCGCCAAATTGTTTGAAGCCAGCGCCCGCGTCGGTGCTATTTTGTCAGGAGGTTCACCCCAGTTGGAGGCCGCCTGCGCGGACTACGGGCAGGCATTGGGCACGGCCTTTCAGGTCATTGATGACGTCCTCGATTACGCAGGCGACAGCGAGGTTATGGGGAAAAGTCTGGGCGACGACCTGCGTGAAGGCAAAGCCACACTGCCGCTGATCGCCGCGATGCGGCGTGGCACCCCAGATGAGCGTGCTTTGGTCAAAAGCGCCATAGAGTCTGGCGACAGCGACCGCCTCCATGATGTGATCCAGATCGTGCACCGCACTGGCGCACTCGACGTTGCGCGGGAAGCCGCCGGCGCCGAGGCGGCCCGAGCGGTGACATCGGCAAGACAATTACCGCCCGGCCCGCACGCAGACTGTTTGATCGAACTCGCAACCGCCCTGTTGCAACGGCAATCCTGAGTCCTGAGTCCTTAGCGGCGCGCCAAACGCATTGGTTTTGCTGCCGCGGAGGTGTTCGCTACTTTTTCGGCTCAGACGTCACCACATCCACCACGGCCCCGACCGTCTTGGCAACCACCTTGACTCCTGTTGCAGCAACGGTGACTGCAGCATCAGCCACTGCAACCACGGCACAAGCGCTGAGGCTTGAGGCCAATACAACGACACATACAATCCGAGGTAGTTTCATAGGTGGTGGATATGGCCGAGGCCATCATCGGGTAATGGTGGAAGGCTTCATGTTACCAAGCAGCCCCTGAGCGCAAACTTCGGCGGTTTCGTCGATCGTCCCCAACGACGATGAGACCGCAGCTATTAATGCTGGCATTGACGCTGATGTCGAGGCGCGTGAACTGAAGAGTGAATGGCACAAAGGCGCGAAACTTGCCAGTGACGTATTGGCACATCAGGCCTATGCCGCCTTGGTCGCCGTTAACCGTCCGCGCGGGCACCCAAAGGCAGATGAGACCAAAGTGTTTACGGCTATTCGCCTAGATGTGAATGGCGGCGAATTGGATACCAGTGTGGCTGAGTACAAGGAATCTTGTCCGCCGGACAGCTGTAACATGATCGCTTCAGCCAGTTGGATCTTGGAGTAACAAATGCTGCGTTCTTTTGCTATGCGCCCTGGTTCCGCTGGCACCCTATCGAGGGCTGTGCTGCTGCCCATGCTGGCATTGATTCTGGTGTTTCTTCCGAGTCTATCCAGTGCCGCAGACCCTATTCGGGTGCCTCGATACGACGATGCGGATGAGTATCTACCGACCGCACAGAAGAAGAACAAGGACAACATTCGTCTACTTCTGCAACAGCAGCCGGGCGAGGTTTTGTTCAAGGTATCGACACCGCGAAATGTCACCGTTGACGTCATTGCCAATGTTCCTGCTGATGCCGACACCGCCGTCATCTTGCTGCTGGGTGGCACAAGCGTGTTGTCCATCGTCAACGACAGGCTGGACCGGTCCTTTAGTTTCCAGCCGCGCAGCCGGGACCATTGGTGGGCAAACAAATTCGCCACTTTCTTGGTAGACGCACCGTCAGACCGTCTCGGCAAAGATGGGATTCAGGATCAGAAGTGGCGAGCGGGCGCGGAGCACAAGGCGGATTTAAAAGCCGTTCTTGAAGCGATCGCCCAACGATTTCCAGGACCTTTCGTTATTCAAGGGCATTCCAACGGCGCCATTTCTCTCGCATCAGTTGCAAGTCTGAATCACCCACGTGTCAAGGCCTATGCCTACAGTGGCGCGGCGCACTATAAGTCTGATACGAGCATACTGCGCGAGGTGGAGCACATTGCTCCGGTGCTGGTAGTAGAGCATCGCAAAGACTCCTGCGTCGTATCTCCCGCCTCGCAGGCAGAGGCGTTTACAAGGTCCCTCAAGGCATCCGCCAAGCAACTACTATGGATCGAGGGTGGCAGCGATCCATTGAGCGGTGCTTGTGGACCATTTGCCGCGCACAGCTTCTTCGGAGTGGAGAAACTGGCCGTCGATACTCTCGCGGTCGAATTGCGAAAGATCATGCGCTGAGACGCAGCGCCGGCTCCGCAGACGGACCTGAGGTGCCAATCCGGTAAACGCGGTCGCATCCGGCGTCCTTGGTGGACGTAATGATGGGACCGAGCTTCTTCTTGAACGATCCGGCAAACTTGCCGCGCACCGTGTGGGCTTGCATTCTAAAAAGGCGGCAGTTGCCCGTATGTGAACTGACGTGTTGCACGACACCTCAACGGCTCCCTATGGGATGCCGTTGAACTGTGCAACGCAGTAGATAAACGGCATGAAGCAGTCTGCAAGGGATCCAGGGAGGTGGAAATCCACCAGCACCATTGCTAGAATTGACGCCTTCACGTGACATGGAAACAGTCACGCCGATGACACTGCGGGGTGTAGCTTAGCCTGGTAGAGCGCTACGTGCGGGACGTAGAGGCCGGAGGTTCGAATCCTCTCACCCCGACCACATTTCAGGCAAACCCACTTCTTTCAATAAAACATGTTTTTTTGTTGCCTGTTGGTGGCCAGTCGCTTGCCGATTGGTTCTGAATAAATGGTCCCATTCAGGCTCCAATATTTTTGCGGTTTTGTAGCTAACCTTTTGGTGTGCAACTCACTTGCACACTTGAAAACCATCCCGCAGTGTTCAATTAGGGCTCAGAACCACCCCTTGTGCGGGGCTCAGTCGCCGTCCTCATTCTCACGCGCAAGTTCCGACTTTAGACGATAGGCATCGACGTCAAAGTCGGTGCTGTCGGAGACAGCGGCAAGTACCAGGGGTAGAACGCGCTCACGCTCCTCCTCGGTCTCGAAGGTCGTGAAGCCGGCAGCAAGCGCCTCAGCGAACAATTTCGCCGTCAGCCGATTTGCCTTTGCTGCGTGGCTCTCTATGTCGGGATTGGCACCGGGAGGGATGTTTTCCTCAATCCATGTTCCGACCCACCTAAGAAATCGCTTACTCATGATGGCCCACCTCTCTACTGCATCAATATCGACGCCGGTTTCCCGACCCAAGGAGGCTTGCCCGACACATCAAGGCAAGCCCAAGATATGTTACTGCACAGCAGGGAGTGCGAACTGAGGCCTCTCAAGAAACTATCTCCAACAAACCCAATTCGCTTACAGCAATGTGAGTTCTGACTCATTCGACGCCTACCGGTTCGATCAAAAGGTTTCCCACTCGGAGTCTGCTGCATCGGAACTCACCTTCGCTTGGCCGGCAGGCTTGGGCAAGGCGGTGGACTCCTTGGTAATCATCGGTTTCTTGCTGCCTACCGGAGGACGGGCTATTGCTTTAGCTGGGTTGGTAAGCAGCTGCGACGGCGTGCTGCTGCGGAACTCGTGTTGACGATCATTGAGTTTGAAGTCAGCAACCACTTTCACCAGTTCCTGCGCTTGACTGCTTAAGCTACTTGCGGCGGCGGCCATCTGTTCCACCAGTGCGGCATTTTGCTGTGTCACCTTATCCATACTGCTCACTGCTTCACCAATCTGGTTGACACCCGCAGCCTGTTCGCTGCTTGCGGCGCTGATCTCACCCATGATGTCGGTGACACGACGGATGCTGGCTACCGTTTCCGTGATCGTGACACCCGCTTTGTCGACCAGTGTCGTACCTTGCTCAACACGCTCCACGCTCGCATTGATCAAATTCTTGATTTCCTTGGCAGCTTCTGCACTGCGTCCTGCAAGGCTTCTCACTTCACTAGCGACCACCGCAAATCCGCGGCCCTGTTCACCGGCACGCGCTGCCTCCACCGCAGCATTTAACGCCAATATGTTGGTTTGAAATGCGATGCCATCAATCACGCTGATGATGTCGAATATCCTGCGGCTTGATTCATTGATCCCTTTCATGGTCACCACAACCTGTGCAACAACTTCACCGCCCTGGGTTGCGACGGCAGAGGCACTCGCCGCAAGTTGGTTGGCTTGCCGGGCTGAATCCGCGTTTTGTTTCACGGTGGAGGACAGTTCCTCCATGCTCGCCGCTGTTTGCTCTAAAGCACTTGCTTGATGTTCAGTCCTGGCGGAAAGATCGTTATTGCCCTGTGCAATCTCAGTACTTGCAATAGCGACGCTTTGTGAACTGCTGCGAACGTTGGAAACCATGGTCTCCAGGTTCGTCTGCATTTCCTTTAAAGCCCCAAGCAGCTTCCCGGTTTCGTCGCTACGGGTGACTTCAATAGGCGTCGTCAGGTCGCCAGCTGCCACATTTGTCGCAATTTGCACCGCCTCGTTCAATGGTTTGGTCACCGAGCGGGTAATGAGAAAAGCCACGACAGCTGCAAAAATTGCAGCAAACGCAGCAATTCCAATCGCGTTTGTGATGGCTGATTTGGCTGACTCAGCGGCCTGCTCACCATCTTCGCTCATTAGTGATTCCTGAAAGTTGGCCAACTTCCCCACAGCATCGAAATATTCATATTGTGGCTTCTGGAAATCACCAAACAGATAGGCTGCTGTGACCTCAGTGTTACCGGCTTTTATGAGCTTGATCAGTTGACCTCTGACTGCCAGGTAGGCAGCGCGTTTTGTCTCAGCGGCCAACAAGACCTCTTTACCTTTAGGACTGGTAATCGACTCCTCAAGTTTTTTGAAGATCACTTGGATCTGGTTTGAGTCCTCGTCCAGCTTGGCAAGCCATTTGTCAACCTCGACAGGGTTCACCGCAATGATGGCGTTGCGAACTAAACGTGCTTGATCGTCGATCATGTGTTGCAAACCTCCTATTGCAATGATCTTTGGATAACGATCTTTGATGATCAAGTTTATGGAGTCGTGAAGTCCAGAGATGCGGTGAATGGACATGGCAGACGCGATCAACATCAAAGCCACTATCAGGCCGAAACCCAGCCCTAGCCGCACGCCGACTTTCATGTTACTCAATTGCATAAGTTGCTCCGTTGAACGTTGATCATTGAAATCTGCGTATCACGATACACCAAATCAACATATATTGGCATAGGCATGGTCAAAAATTAGGCTCAAGCCGTGTGCACCACGCGACGCGCAATGAGCGTCGATCAAAATCGATGGCTTACTGCAAAAGCTGTTCCCGACTCATCTTGAAATCAAAATCAGTTTGGAAACTGCCAGCCAACGTAGTACATTCTTTGGTTATGCGCTTACTAATTCTGGTTACTTCACCCGTCTGACCCAATCGACCCACCTGCCCATGGCCAACGACAAGAGCAAAGACGCGAAGGAAGCCGTGTTCGAATGGGAAGGCAAGGACCGAAACGGCAAACAGGTGCGAGGCGAAACACGCGCGGTCGGGGAGAACCAGGTTCGGGCTGCGCTGCGGCGACAAGGCGTTGTAGCGACGCGGGTCAAGAAGCGGCGCATGGGCTCAGGCAAATCCATCAGGCCCAAGGATTTGGCCATTTTTACCCGCCAACTCGCGACCATGATGAAAGCGGGGGTACCTCTGCTGCAGGCCTTCGACATTGTGGGCCGCGGCAACCCCAACCCCAGCGTAACGCGCCTGCTCAATGACATACGTACTGACGTGGAAACCGGCACCTCGCTGAATGTAGCGTTCCGCAAGTACCCGCTGTACTTCGACAATCTTTACTGCAATTTGGTGGAAGCGGGCGAGGCGGCCGGTATTCTGGACCAGTTGCTGGATCGGCTGGCGGTTTATATGGAGAAAACCGAAGCCATGAAATCGAAGATTAAATCGGCACTGATGTACCCCATTTCCGTGCTGATCGTGGCCTTCGTGGTCACGGCGGTGATCATGATATTCGTGGTGCCCTCCTTCAAGGAGGTCTTCGCCAATTTCGGTGCTGAATTGCCCGCGCCCACCCTTTTTGTGATCGCGTTGAGCGAGATCTTTGTTCAGTACTGGTGGCTGATTTTTGGCGGTCTGTTCGGTGGTGTTTATTTCTTCATGCAGGCTTGGCGCCGCAGCGCGGCCATGCAAATGGTGATGGACCGTGTGCTCTTGCGCATGCCTATTTTTGGCACTTTGGTGGATAAATCCTGTGTCGCACGCTGGACCCGCACACTCGCCACCATGTTTGCTGCCGGCGTGCCTTTGGTGGAGGCGCTCGACTCGGTTGGTGGTGCTGCGGGAAACTCTGTCTACACGGCAGCCACCGTCAAAATACAGCAGGAAGTGTCCACCGGCACCGCACTGACAGTGGCCATGACGAACGTGAAGTTATTCCCTTCTATGGTGCTGCAAATGTGCGCCATTGGCGAGGAATCAGGCTCAATCGACCACATGCTCGGCAAGGTGGCAGACTTCTTTGAGTCCGAGGTTGACGACATGGTCGCCGGTATTTCCAGCCTGATGGAGCCCATCATCATCGTCATTCTGGGCACTGTCATTGGCGGCATTGTGGTCGCCATGTATTTGCCAATTTTCAAACTGGGACAGGTCGTCTAGTGCTGGTGTCGCCTTGGTTTGACGTAGGGATGATGGCGGTACTGGGCCTGGCTGTAGGCAGTTTTCTCAATGTCGTGATCCACCGGCTACCGCTCATGCTGGACGCCCAGTGGAAAAGCGAGTGCGCCGAGCTGTCTGGGCAGCCGGCTAAGCCCACCGAGCCCTTTAACCTGAGCGTGCCACGTTCGCGCTGCCCCCACTGTGGCCACCAGATCGGCTGGCATGAAAACATCCCGGTATTGAGCTACGTTTTTTTGCGGGGTAAGTGCTCGGCCTGCGCCAAACCGATTGCGCTGCGTTACCCAATCGTGGAGTTGTTCACTGGCCTGCTGTTTGCGTACTGCGGCATGCGGTGGGGCGCAACTGACACCGCATTGGCCTGGAGCGGCTTTTGTGCAAGCCTGCTGGCGTTGGCATTGATTGACTGGGACACCACGCTGTTGCCGGACGACATCACCCTGCCCCTGCTGTGGGCCGGTCTGTTGGCAGCCCTGCTGCAGTGGACACCCGTGGCGCTGCCAGCCGCGGTCTGGGGCGCAATAGCCGGCTACGTCTCGCTCTGGCTGGTGTACTGGGCGTTCAAGCTGGTCACTGGCAAGGAGGGCATGGGTTTCGGCGACTTCAAGCTGTTTGCGGCGCTGGGCGCCTGGTTTGGCTGGCAGGCCCTGGTCCCCATCATCCTCATGGCGTCGGTCCTGGGTGCGATCGTCGGTATTGCCATGAAGTTCTCAAGTGGCCTGCGAGAAGGGGGCTATGTGCCGTTCGGACCCTTTCTGGCGGGCGCCGGACTGACGGCTCTGGTGTTCAGCCCGGCCGCCATGCTGCGTTTTGTAGGGCTCTGAAGGGTGGCGCGGCCATGATCCGGCTGGGTCTGACCGGAGGTATTGGCAGTGGCAAGTCCACCGTTGCGGCTTTGCTCGCTACGAGTGGCGCGGCCGTGATAGATGCCGATGCCATCTCCCGGCAACTGACGGCGCCAGGCGGACTGGCCATCACCGCGATTGCACAGCAGTTCGGCCCGACATTCATCACGCCGGCCGGCGCGCTGGACCGGGACCGCATGCGGGCGCTGGCCTATGCCGACCCAGGTGCACGCAAGCAACTGGAATCCATCATCCACCCCTTGGTCGGCCTGCAGGTGCAGACCCAGGCTGCTGAAGCACAAAGCAGCGGGCGGCGCTGCGCTGTGTTTGATATCCCGCTGCTGGTCGAATCAGTGCATTGGCGGAAAAAGGTCGACCAGGTGCTGGTGGTCGACTGCAGCTCAGAAGTACAGTGCCGGCGTGTCATGGCCCGCAGCCAGCTCACACGGGCGGAGGTTGAGGCCATCGTGGCATCCCAGGCCACTCGGCCACGTCGCTTGGCCGCGGCCGATGTTGTGATTTTCAATGACCAGATCAGCTTGGCACAGTTGGCGCTTGAGGTGAAGCAATTGGCCCCTGTCTTCGGGCTATCATCCGGGTAGCTCTAGCCCTATTGACTGTCCGCGTGATCCTCTACGAATACCCCTTTAACGAGCGCATTCGCACCTATTTGCGCTTGGAACATCTGTTTGTCCGGCTCAGCCAATTGCTGGCTCGCGAGTCGGCGATAGACCACCACTTTGCGCTGGCCACCCTTTTTGAAATCATGGATGTGGGCGCACGCGCCGATCTCAAATCCGATGTCCTCAAAGACCTGGACAAGCAAAAAGCCCATCTGGATGCTTACCGCGGCAACCCGGCCATTGCCGAAGGCGTGCTCGACGCGGTGATCGGACAGCTTGACGTCTGTTTTCAGGCCCTGAACGGCCTGCCAGGCAGAGCCGGCCATGCGCTGACCGAAAACGACTGGCTGATGAGCATTCGAAGCCGTATTGGTATTCCGGGTGGGACCTGTGAATTTGACCTGCCTGCCTACTACGCCTGGCAATTCAAACCGGTGGCACAGCGGCAACAAGATCTCTCGACCTGGGTCGCCAGCCTGATGCCGCTGGCGGATTCGATCGAATTGCTACTCAAACTACTGCGTGATTCAGGCGCACCACAAAAGGTGATGGCCAACGGCGGCCAGTTCCAGCAAAACCTGCCACAGGGCCGTACCTTTCAGCTGCTGCGGCTGGCGATAGACCCGGCGCTGGGGCTGATCCCCGAAATCAGCGGTAACCGCTTGCTGGTGTCGATCCGGCTGATGCAACAGGGCGACGATGACCGACTGCATCTGAGCGGCGGCGACACTGGCTTTGAGCTCGCCTTGTGCGCATGAACGGGAATATTGACCCGGCGCCCATCAGTCCAACCCTGGTGACATGTCCTGGTTGCGGCGGCGAAAGCCTCTACGCCAGCAGTAACCCGTCCCGGCCGTTTTGCAGCGAGCGCTGCAAAAACATGGATTTCGGGTCCTGGGCCAGTGAAAGCTTTCGTATGGCCGCCAAGGACACTGGCGACGAGCTGACCGATGGTCTGGCTGAACCCAGTTAATTTCAGAGAAAAAGGGCTCTAGCCCTTGTCCTGCTTAGGTTTTATGCTATTAAATATGTAGCATCCAAAAAACCCTGTTCCTGCGCCAGCCAAGTCAGAACGGGCACCGTCCCAGGCAACACTGGCACGCACTTCACCGGCAGGTGCTGCCAGGCAAATTGCTGGGCTTCGCGCATCTGCAGTTCGCCGCACCACTGTGACACTTTGCAAAAATTAAGCCGCACCAGTGCGTGCGGGTAGTCCACCAGCTCAGTACGCCAAAGCGCAGCTTGCAGGGTGGTAATGCCAAGTTCTTCCTGCAATTCGCGTTGCAGGGCCTGCAGCACCGTTTCACCGGGCTCCAGCTTGCCACCGGGGAACTCCCAGTAGCCGGCATAAACCTTTCCCTCTGGGCGCGATGTCAGCAAAAAATCACCATCCGGGCGAATCAGTACGCCCACCGCCACATCCACCACAGCCCGGTTCAGCCCGCCCTCTCGGGCCTGGTCAGCGTCGGCCACCAGCGGCGCCGTGGTCATGCTGTGCCAGCGTGCGTGCCCGCATAGTCGCGCGCAAACTGGTAGGCCACCCGGCCGCTGCGACTGGCCCGCTCCAGCGCCCATACCAGGGCCTCGGGCCGGGCCGCCTGAATCGCTGCAGGTGGCACGCCAAACCAGCTGAGCCACTGGGCCACGATGGTCAGGTACTCGGCCTGGGTGAATGGGTAAAAACTGACCCACAGCCCAAAACGCTCTGAGAGCGAAATTTTTTCTTCCACGCCCTCGCCCGGGTGCACCTCACCGTCATCGGTGTGGGTGTAAGTGAGGTTTTCTTTCATGTACTCGGGCAAAAGATGGCGCCGGTTGCTGGTGGCGTAGATCAGCACATTGGGCGAGGTGGCAGACACCGAGCCGTCCAAAATCGACTTGAGGGCCTTGTAGCCAGGCTCACCATCTTCGAAACTCAGGTCATCGCAAAACACAATGAATTTCTCTGGGCAATCAGACACCACATCCACGATGTCAGGCAGATCGACCAAGTCGACTTTGTCAACCTCGATCAAGCGAAGGCCCTGGCTAGCGTATTCATTCAGGCAGGCCCGGATCAGCGAGGACTTGCCGGTGCCTCGCGCGCCGGTCAGCAGCACATTGTTGGCAGGCCGGCCTTCCACGAACTGCCGGGTGTTGCGCTCAATTTTTTCTTTTTGCGGGTCGATCTCCTTGAGGTCAGCCAGCCGCATGGGCCCCAGGTGGCGCACCGGCTCTAGCACACCGTGACCGCTGCTGCGTTTGCGGTAACGCCAGGCCACGGCAGCCGTCCAGTCGGGGGCACTGAGAGCCCTTGGCAACACCGCTTCGAGGCGATCGATCAGTTGTTCGGCACGCAGAATGAGTTGCTCAAAGGGTACGTTCATGATCGGTAATCGGCGTTGATGGTGACGTAGTCGTGGCTCAGGTCACAGGTCCAGATCCGGTCGGCGGCATCACCGCGTCCCAGCAACACCCGGACCGTGATCTCGGCTTGCTTCATGACCCGCTGGCCATCTTCTTCGCGGTAGGCAGGGTGGCGGCCACCCTGAACCGCCACATGCACATCGTCCAGGTACAGGTCAATGCAGGACTGGTCCAGATCGGCAATGCCGGCGTAGCCCACAGCAGCCAGAATGCGACCCAGGTTAGGGTCACTGGCAAAAAACGCGGTCTTGACCAGCGGCGAATGCGCAATCGCATAAGCCACCAGCCGGCACTCGGCCGTGGTTTTGCCGCCTTCGACTGCCACTGTGATGAACTTGGTGGCACCCTCACCATCACGCACGATGGCCTGGGCCAGTTGCTGGGCCACGCCCAGCATCGCAGTCTTGAGGGCCTGGCCCTCGGCGCTGGCCAGCGACTCGATGGGGGCGTGTGAGGCGCGGTTACTGGCAATCACCACCAGCGAATCGTTGGTGGAGGTGTCGCCATCCACCGTGACGCGGTTGAACGATGCGTCGGCCAACTCCAGCGCCAGCTGCTGCATGATGGCCGGGCTGACGCAGGCATCGGTAGCGATGAAACCCAACATGGTGGCCATGTTGGGGCGAATCATGCCCGCGCCCTTGCTGACCCCGGTGATGCTGACCCGGCTACCGCCGATGTCCAGCTGCGCACCAAAGGCTTTGGGCACGGTATCGGTGGTCATGATGGCCTCGCTCACGCGCAACCAGTTGTCTTCGCGCGCGTCGGCCAGTGCTGCGTCCAGCCCGGCCTCGATGCGGTCATTGGGTAGCGGCTCCATGATGACGCCAGTGGAGAACGGCAGGATCTGCTGCTGTGATACGCCAAGCTTGGCGGCCAGGGCGGCACAGGTACTCAGGGCACGGGCGTGGCCGTCGGCCCCGGTTCCGGCATTGGCGTTGCCGGTGTTGATCAGCAACGCGCGCACACCGGCACCGGCGCTGCCCAAGTGTTCACGGCAAATTTGGACAGGTGCGGCACAAAACCGGTTTTGGGTAAACACCCCTGCCACCGAGGCTCCTGACTCCAGCAGCACCACCGTCAGGTCTTTGCGCTTGGCTTTGCGGATGCCGGCTTCGGCAACACCCAGGCGCACACCGGCAATGGGATACAACTGGGACGGATTCGGCTCTGACAGCAGAACAGGCATGGCTATCCCCTTCAATGACTAAAAAACCAGACTCAACCCAGCTTACCGTGGCAATGCTTGTATTTTTTACCGCTGCCGCAAGGACAGGGCTCGTTGCGGCCAACTCTGGGCACTGCGCCGAATGCGCTGGGGGCTTGCCCGATAGTCGCTGGATCCACCGTGGTTTGCACCTCGCCGGTCTCGGTAGGCGCGGTGTAGGTGACGTTGGCGATGCTTTCGGCCCGCTGCTCCATCTCCAAGGCGGCCTGCTCAATTTGCTCACTGGACTGGATCTTGACCGACATCAGCAACTTGGTGACCTCGTTCTTGACCGAGTCGAGCAACTGACCGAACAGCTCAAAAGCTTCGCGCTTGTACTCCTGCTTGGGTTGCTTTTGTGCATAGCCACGTAAGTGAATGCCCTGCCGCAGGTAGTCGAGTGAGCTCAGGTGTTCGCGCCAATGGGTGTCTATGCTTTGCAACAGCACCATGCGCTCGAACTGGATGAAATTGCCATTGCCGACCTGGGCCACCTTGGCAGCAAACGTAGCGTTGGCCTCGGTCCTCACGGTCTCCAGCAAATCCTCATCGGTGATGGCACTGGCAGCACTGATCTGCTGCTGCAGGGTGAGGGTCAACTGCCATTCCTCGGTCAATGCTTTTTCCAGGCCAGCAATATCCCACTGCTCCTCCACCGACTCAAGCGGCACATATTGGCGCACCAAGTCGGCAAAGCAGCCTTCGCGCAAAGAAGTGATCTGGGCCGTCAAGTCCGTTGCATCCAGAATTTCATTGCGTTGCTGGTAAATAACCTTGCGCTGGTCATTAGAGACATCGTCATACTCAAGCAGCTGCTTGCGCATATCAAAGTTGCGTGCCTCGACCTTGCGTTGCGCACTTTCGATGCTCCGGGTAACAATCCCGGCTTCAATCGCCTCGCCGTCAGGCATTTTGAGCCGGTCCATGATGCTTTTGACGCGATCGCCGGCAAAAATCCTCATCAAAGCGTCGTCCAAACTCAAGTAGAAACGGGATGAGCCTGGGTCGCCCTGGCGGCCGGAGCGGCCACGCAGTTGGTTGTCAATCCGGCGCGACTCATGCCGCTCGGTCGCAATGATACGCAAACCGCCCAGCGCCTTAACCTGCTCGTGGTCCTTGCTCCACAGGGCCCGTAGCTCGGCAATTTGTTGCTGCTTCTGAGCGGCGTCCATCGCACCATCTGCCTCCAGAGCGTCCACGACGAGGCCGACATTACCGCCCAGCACGATGTCGGTTCCGCGGCCCGCCATATTGGTGGCAATGGTGATCATTTTGAGACGGCCGGCCTGGGCCACGATGTCCGCCTCGCGGGCGTGCTGCTTGGCGTTGAGCACCTGGTGCGGCAGCTTCTCTTTCTCCAGCAGCTGCGAGATGATCTCGGAGTTTTCGATGGAAGTGGTGCCCACCAGCACCGGCTGACCGCGTTCATAGCAGTCCCGAATGTCCTGGATGGCGGCCTCGTACTTTTCGCGCGTGGTTTTGTACACCCGGTCCAGTTGGTCGTCACGCCGGCTGGGACGGTTGGGCGGCATCACCACGGTCTCCAGACCGTAAATTTCCTGGAACTCGTAGGCTTCGGTATCGGCCGTGCCGGTCATACCCGCGAGCTTGCCATACAGCCGGAAATAGTTCTGGAAGGTGATCGACGCCATGGTCTGGTTTTCTGGCTGGATCGCCACGCCTTCTTTGGCTTCGACCGCTTGGTGCAGGCCTTCGCTCCAGCGACGCCCGCTCATCAAGCGACCGGTGAACTCGTCCACAATGACAATTTCGCCCTCTTGCACCACGTAGTGCTGGTCACGGTGGTACAGGTGCTTGGCACGCAGCGCTGCGTACAGATGGTGCACCAGCGTGATATTGGCCGGGTCATAGAGGGTGGCGCCCTCCGGAATCAGCCCCATCTCGAACAAGATACGCTCGGCGTTCTCATGACCCTGCTCGGTCAAGAACACCTGGCGACTTTTTTCATCCAGGGTGAAGTCGCCCGGCTTGATGATGCCTTCGCCAGTTCGCGGGTCGGCCTCACCCTCCTGCTGCTGCAACTGCGGCACCGCCTGGTTGATGGCAATGTACAGGCTGGTGTGGTCTTCGGCCTGCCCGCTGATGATCAGCGGCGTGCGGGCCTCGTCGATCAGAATCGAGTCAACCTCATCGACGATGGCGTAATTGAGGCCTCGCTGTACCCGGTCGGCCACCTCGTAGACCATGTTGTCGCGCAGGTAATCAAATCCGTACTCGTTGTTGGTGCCGTAGGTGATGTCGGCACGGTAGGCGGCCTGTTTTTCTTCACGTGCCATATTGGGCAGGTTGATGCCCACTGACAAACCCAGAAAGTTGTAGAGTTTGCCCATCCACTGCGCGTCGCGGTTGGCCAGGTAGTCGTTCACCGTGACCACGTGCACGCCCTTGCCCGTCAAGGCGTTCAGGTAAACAGGCAGCGTGGCCGTCAGGGTCTTGCCTTCGCCTGTACCCATTTCTGAAATCTTGCCATTGTGCAGAGACATGCCGCCCAGCAGTTGTACGTCGAAGTGGCGCATCTTCATGACCCGCTTGGAGCCTTCACGCACCACCGCAAAGGCCTCGGGCAACAGGGCGTCCAGCGTCTCGCCCGCCGCAATACGCTCTTTAAACTGCTGGGTCTTGCCACGCAAGGCCTCATCGGAGAGGGTCTCCAGTTCAGCCTCCATCGCATTGATGCGATTCACACCGCTGCGGTATTGTTTGAGCAGGCGGTCGTTGCGACTGCCGAATATTTTGGTGAGTAGGGTGATGGCCATGAATGCAAGCCCGCCCGCAAGGTTCATCAGAACCCAAAGGGCAGCGCAGTCCTTTTTCTAATCAGAGGAATGTGGGGGCGCCTTGGCGCAATGCAATCGGGGACACCGAGCACATGGCGCCGCAGACACCCATCCTCTGATTTTACCTTTGCACGGGTGGGCGAGCTGACGGGGTCGCCGGTACGCTTTGGTGAGCGGCCATCGATCGGTTTGGCGGCGGTGCCGAACCGCCCTTGCCGGCTGCCAAGAACTTCATCGGATCCTGCGGAATGCCCTGTACCAGCACTTCAAAATGCAAATGAGGCCCGGTGGAGCGCCCGGTGCTTCCCACTTCGGCAATTTTTTGACCCACCCGGATCAAGTCACCTCGTTTGACAAAGACCTTGGAGGCATGCGCATAGCGGGTGATGAGGTCATTGCCGTGGTCGATCTCAATCATGTTGCCGTACGGGGCGTTGAACTCCTGGACCACCACCACCCCGCCCGCAGCCGCAAAGATCGGGGTACCCGGCTCGGCCGGGTAGTCCAGGCCGGTGTGCAGGGCTGATGTTCCGGTGATCGGATCAATGCGCCAGCCAAAGAGCGAGCCTAAATTCCCCGAGGCCACCGGCTGTCGGGTCGGCACCATCATGGCGCGGACTTTCTGGTCGACCAGACGCGACTCCATCACGGTCATCAAATCAGTGCGTTGCCCCGTCAGTCGGTCAAGATCGGCCAGAGTGACCTCAAGTTCCTGGACCGACATGGGGCGGCCTGAAACCAGTGCACCACCTTGTCCAGGCTTGGCCTTGATGTCATTGGGGCTCATGCCTGCCAACCCCGAGACTCGCTCACCCAGAGACTCCAGTTGGCGAAGCTTGGCCTGTAGCTCTCCCACCCGGCGCGCCAACACGTCAAGGTTTTCGCGCATGAACCGGTCGCGCTGATCAAACTCGTCCTTGACCACCAGCCGCACCAAAGTTCCTACCACCGGCCAGCCCTCACGGGCCCCTTTCAAAAAAACCCAGTGATACAGGCCAGCCGCCACCAGCATCAGGACAAAGGACGCCAAAACAACGGCGCCCACCAGCTTGGTTCCGCTCAAGTGAACCGCCCGGCTTTTCGCCAGCCAGGCATCCGTGATAATCAATTGCATCTGGTTAGACCTTTCCCCGTTTGCTCATGAACCGCCGCCAATATGCCATCACCGCGCTGCAAGCCAGCCAGGACTCGCCCACGCTGGCCCGGCTGACAGAGTTGAGCCGGGATTCGGTGGCCCGGCTCAACGCCCTGGATGGCCTGATCCCCACAGCCCTGCGCCCAGCCATACAAGCCGGCCCCATCGATGGCGATGCCTGGTGCCTGCTCTTGGACAACAACGCAGTCGCTGCCAAGGTCAGACAGCTTTTGCCTGCACTGCTGTCGCACTTGCGTGTTAAGGGATGGGAGGTTAACTCAATTCGGCTGAAGGTCCAAATCAGGCGGGCGGGGTGACTGTCTGGCAGTGGGAACTCACGGGCTAGAGTTCATGCCAGGCGCACAAAGAAGAAAGGACTTACACCCTTTCGAGCGTCAGTCCTTGATTCATTTGGTGCGGCTGGCAGGAATTGAACCCACGACCCCTTGGTTCGTAGCCAAGTACTCTATCCAACTGAGCTACAGCCGCGAAGAATCAAATTGTAGCATGGCGGTTTTGGCCCAAAGATCGCTTCAAGGCGCCATGAGATCGTCAAGATCAAGTTCCACCAGTACCGCTGCCAGCACCACTTGCTCACCCAGCGAGGTATGCAGTGCCCGCACGCGCCCGGGCGCCCGAGCGGTCAGCCACATGTCCATCTTCATGGCCTCCACGCACACCATCGGTTGTCCGACCACGACCGAGTCACCCACCGCAATCTGCACCCGACTCACTCGCCCGGCCACCGGCGCGCGCGCCAGGCTGGCGTCCAGCGTGGCATCGGCCTGCGGGATAGGTGACATCTCGCTAAAAACAAAGCTGCCTGCGGCCATAGTGATATACAGCTCAAAACCGCTCCAAGCCACGTCCAGTCTATGTTTTACGCTATTTAATTCATAGCAGATCGATTCGTCGGTGACGTTGATATGGCGCAGGACATGGAGGGTGTCGCCCAGCGTCAAGTGCAGTTCGCCCGTTGCCAGACTGTGCACGCGCAGGCCTTGCGTCTGCTCGTCGCAGCGCAGGGTCAGGTCAAAGGCGGCCACACTGTTCGGTCGCCAGCTGCTGCCCTGGCGCCGAACCAGCGCGGCTGCCGCCACGCACCAGGCCACGTCGTCAGGCATTGGGCGCTGCAACAGCGGCTCGCCATCGCTCAGCCACTGGTCGAGCAAAGCGGTGTGCATGCGGGCTTCGCGAAACGCCGGGTGGTCGAGCAGGTCGCGCAAAAAACCGCCGTTGTGCCGCAGGCCCAGCAGGGGCATGCGGGTCAGGGCGGCACGCAGGCGGCGGATGGCTTCGTCCCGGTCGCGGCCATGGGCAATCACCTTGGCCAGCAGCGGGTCGTACCAGGGGCTCACCGTGCTGCCCTCTACGATGCCGCTGTCCAGCCGTACGCCAGCAGGCTGCGGCTGCGGAGGGCGCCAATGCAGCACAGTGCCGGTTTGCGGCGTAAAGCCGGCGTAGGGGTCTTCGGCGTACAGCCGCACCTCGATGGCGTGCCCGCTGTGGCAGATGTCGGCCTGCGCCAGCGGGAGCGGTTCGCCCGCAGCTACCCGCAGCTGCCAGGCCACCAGATCCAGCCCGGTCACCAGCTCGGTTACCGGGTGCTCTACCTGCAGGCGGGTGTTCATCTCCAGAAAATAGTGGCGGCCTTCGGCATCCAGCATGAACTCCACCGTGCCAGCGCCGCAGTAGCCCACCGCCCGCGCGGCCGCTACCGCGTCGCGGCCCAGGGCCTCGCGCAGATCGGCCGTCACCACCGGCGAAGGAGCCTCTTCAATCACCTTTTGGCGGCGGCGCTGGGCGGTGCAGTCGCGCTCGCCCATATGAACCACGTGACCGTGGGCATCGGCAAACACCTGCACCTCAATGTGGCGGCCGTGCTCGATCAGCCGCTCCAGCATCAGGGTACCGTCGCCAAAGGCGTTATGCGCCTCACGCCGGGCTGCCTCCAGCGCAGCGGTCAGCTCGGGCAAAGCATCGACCCGGCGCATGCCACGGCCACCGCCGCCGGCCACCGCCTTGACCAGCAGCGGGAACCCCAGCCGGCCAGCCTCGGCCGTGAGTGTGGTCTCGTCTTGCGCGTCGCCCAGGTAACCGGGCGCACAGGGCACGCCGGCCGCCAGCATGCGGCGCTTGGCCTGCGCCTTGTCACCCATGGCCCGCATGGCGGCGGGTGGCGGGCCAATGAACACCAGGCCGGCGTCGAGACAGGCCTGGGCAAAATCAGCGTTCTCGCTCAAAAAGCCGTAGCCCGGGTGAACCGCGTCGGCACCGGTCCTGCGCGCGGCGGCCAGCAGGGCCTCAATGCTCAGGTACGACTCGGCGGCCGGCGCCGGGCCGATGCGAACTGCTTGGTCGGCCAGCTGCACATGTGGCGCGTCGGCATCGGCATCGCTGAAGACCGCCACCGCGGCGTAGCCCAGGTCTTGGGCGCTGCGGATGATGCGGCAGGCAATTTCGCCCCGGTTGGCGATCAGGACCTTGGAAAAACTCATAGCCGTGCCACGCCAAAGGTGTTGGGGCGCAGCTGCCGCGCCTGTGCTTCGTCGGCCAACGCCAGGCACAGGCCCAGGCAACGGCGGGTGTCGCGCGGGTCGATGATGCTGTCGTCCCACAGCCGGGCGGTGCCAAACAGCGCGGTAGATTCGGCGTCCAACCGCTGGCGCAGGCCGTCCGACATGGCCTGCAAGGCGGCCTCGTTGGCGGGCGTGCCGGCGCGGCCTAATTTAGCCCGGTTCACAATGTCCATCACGCCTGCTGCCTGCGCCCCGCCCATCACGGCGGTGCGCGCCGTGGGCCAGGCAAAAATGAAGTTGGGGTCAAAGCCCCGGCCGCACATGCCGTAATTGCCCGCACCATAAGAGCCGCCAAGCACCACGGTGAATTTGGGCACACGAGCGTTGGCCACGGCCTGGATCATCTTGGCACCGTGCTTGATGGCGCCGGCGCGCTCGGCCGCCGCCCCCACCATGTAGCCCGTGGTGTTTTGCAGAAACACCAGCGGCGTGCCGCTTTGGTCGCACAACTGGATGAACTGGCCGGCCTTGGTGCTGCCTTGTGGCTGTATCGGACCGTTGTTGCCCAGCAAGCCCACCAACCGGCCCTGCAAGCGGGCGTGGCCGCAGATCAGCTCGGGCGCGTAGTCGGCCTTGAACTCCAGCAGGTCCGAGCCATCCACCAGCCGCGCCATCACCTCGCGCACGTCGTAGGGCTCGCGCTCGTCGGCCGGCACCAGGCCCAGCAGTTCCTGCTCGCCATACAGCGGCGCGGCGCAGGCCGGATCAGCCGTAGCGGCGTCCCAGCGCAGTTTGTCCAAGACCTCGCGCGCCATGGCAATGGCGTGAGCATCGTCCTCGCACAGGTACTCACCCAAGCCGGTCACGCTGGCGTGGGTTTGGGCACCGCCCAGCTCTTCTTCGGTGCTGTCCTCGCCCATGGCGGCTTTCACCAGCGGCGGGCCGGCCAGAAAAATGTTGGAGCGCCCGCGCACCAGAATCACATAGTCGGACAGGCCCGGCAGATAAGCGCCACCCGCCGTGGATGAGCCATGCACCACGGCAATCTGCGGCAGGCCGGCTGCCGACATGCGCGCCTGGTTGGCAAAGCTGCGCCCGCCCTCGACAAAAATCTCGCTCTGGTACAACAGGTTGGCGCCACCGCTCTCCACCAGATGCACCATAGGCAACTTGTGTTGTAAGGCGATCTGCTGCGCCCGCAACGCTTTGCGCAGGCCCATGGGCGCCACCGTGCCGCCCTTGACGGCGCTGTCGTTGGCCGAAATCAGGCAGCGCTTGCCCGCCACGGTGCCAATGCCGACGATGGAGCCGCCGCCCATCACGCTCTTGCTGCCGTCATCGTCATGCATGCCCAGACCGGCCAGCCGGCTGAGCTCCAGAAACGGCGAGCCGCGGTCGAGCAGGCGCGCCACCCGCTCGCGCGGCAGTAACTGGCCGCGCGCCTCGAACTTGCTGCGTTTGGATTCGGACTCGGCAATCACCAGGCCTTCAAGCCGGCGGACTTCGGCCAGCATCTCGGCCATGCGCTGCGTGTTAGCGGCAAAGGCCGCGCTTTTAGTGACGATGCGGGAGCGGATGACGGGCATTCCGAATGCTACTGCAAGCGGCTTGGGGCTCTGGCATAGTGATTACATGCTGAAGTTACTTTTTTTTCTGGCCTGTGCCGCGCTGAACCTGATAATGCCGGTCTCGGCTTCTGAGCTAGCCCAAAAATTGCGCGGGGGCGACCATGTGTTGCTGATGCGCCACGCCGAGGCGCCGGGCGTGGGTGACCCGCCCAACCTGCGCCTGGGCGACTGCAGCACCCAGCGCAACCTGGATGCCGCCGGCAGGCAGCAGGCGCGGGCTGTGGGCGTCTGGCTCAAACAGCAGGGATTGACAGAGGCTAGGCTGTTCACAAGCCCCTGGTGCCGCTGTCAGGACACGGCCCGCCTGCTCGACCTGGGGCCGGCCGTCAGCGAAGCCTCGCTGGCCTCGTTTTTCAACAACCCGCAGCAGGCCGGCGTCTCGACCACGGCCTTGCGTGCTTTCGTGGCCGAACAACTGCGCGCCAAAGCAGGTAAGGCCCTGATTCTGGTGACGCACCATGTGAACATCCTCGACCTCGTGGGCGAAAACGTGGCCTCGGGCGAGATGGTGCTGGCGCGCGTGGACCGCCAGGGCCGCGTGCTGAGTTACCAGCGTGTGCGGGCGCCGGGCTGAAGCGGGTGGTCGCTATCGGATCGCGAGCCACTTGTCAGCCACAAACATGACCGCGCACAGCCCCACACCCAGCAGCCAGAGCAGCCAGGTGTCAGACACCGCATAGGAATAGAGCATCAACGCCAGGCCGCCCCATAGGTAGACGGAGCGGCCCTGTCTGCGACCAAAACGGAACGCTGCATAGCCCAACAGCCCGAAAAGGACGGCACCAGCCAAGTAGGTTGCCGAGGGCAATGCCAGCCCCAGTGAGGCGAGGTTTGGAATGAAATCCATGCCCGATACTAGCCGCAGTGGGTGGCAAAAGCTCAGGGTAATTACGCTAGTCAAAAAACCGACACTTCCACTAGGATGGTTTTTTCAACTAAAAACCCATTTCCCATGAAGTTTCAGCCCACCATCGCCGCCGTGGCCTTGGCAATTCCCCTGGCGCTGTCATCTGCTCTGACCCAGGCCGCAACCAGCGTGTTGTTTATCGGCAACAGCTTCACCTTCGGGTATGGCTCAGCCATGCGTTTTTACCGGTCCGACACTATTCGAGACCTGAACCACGAAGGC
>CAXNFT010000014.1:0-22440 GCA_964201255.1 Rhodoferax sp. | reverse complement strand
CAGGGCTGCCTGCGCCTGGGCCGCATGAAGGACGAGGGCACGGCCGCGGTGGAGATCACCTCTATCCTCAAGCGCAACAGCTGCGGCAAGGCCCTGGACATCGCCCGCATGGCGCGCGACATGATGGGTGGCAACGGCATTTCTGATTCTTACGGCGTGGCGCGGCACCTGGTGAACCTGGAGGTGGTCAACACCTACGAAGGCACGCACGACATCCACGCCCTGATTCTGGGCCGTGCCCAGACCGGGATTGCTGCGTTTGCCAATTGATTCGCTTACAGATTCCCATGACAACGCAAGCCGGCGCCCTGCCCCACATCAAGGTGTTAGACCTGTCCCGCGTGCTCGCCGGCCCCTGGTGTACCCAGATGCTGGCCGATCTGGGGGCCGACGTGGTCAAGGTCGAGCGGCCTGGTGCGGGGGACGACACCCGGCACTGGGGCCCACCGTTTTTGCAGGATGCGCAGGGGCAAGATACCAGTCAAGCCACCTACTTCACCGCCTGCAACCGCAACAAACGCTCGGTCGCGATCGACATGGCGCAGCCCGAAGGGCAGGCGCTGATCCGTCAGATGGCGCTGCAAAGCGATGTGCTGGTAGAGAACTTCAAGGTCGGCGGCTTAGCGCAGTACGGCCTGGACTACGCCAGCCTAAAGGCCGTGAACCCGCGCCTGATCTACTGCTCGGTCACCGGCTTTGGACAAGACGGCCCCTACGCGCCGCGCGCCGGCTACGACCTGATGATCCAGGCCATGAGCGGCATGATGAGTATCACCGGTCGGGCGGACGAGGTGCCCGGCGGCGGCCCGCTGCGGGTGGGCGTGGCGCTGACCGACCTGTTCACCGGCGTCTATGCCTGCAGCGCCATCCTGGCCGCCATCGAGGTGCGGCACCGCACCGGCGAGGGCCAGCACATCGACATGGCGCTGCTGGATGTGGGCATGGCCATCCTGGCCAACCAGGCCGCCGGCTTTTTGAACACCGGCGCCGTGCCGCAGCGCATGGGCAACAGCCACCCCAGCCTGGCGCCTTACCAAGACTTTCCCACCGCTGATGGCGCCATGTTGCTGGCCATTGGCAACGACGGCCAGTTTGCCCGTTTCTGCCAGGCCGCCGGCCACCCGGAGTGGGCGACCGACGCCCGCTACGCCAGCAACACCCTGCGCGTGCAACACCGCAGTGTGTTGATCCCGGCCATGGAGGCCGTCACCCGCACCCGCAGCACTGCCGACTGGATTGCGCTGCTGGAAGACAAGGCCGTGCCCTGCGGCGCCATCAACGACATCGGCCAGGCTTTTGCCGACGCCCAGGTGCAGGCCCGGGGTTTAAAGCTAAATCAGGCTCTAGCCCCCGCCACTATTGATACTACAGCTATTGAATCCATAGCAAGTGTGGCCAGCCCGCTGCGGCTCAGCGCCACACCACCGGTGCTGCACCGGGCCCCGCCCATGCTGGGCGAACACACCGACGAGGTGCTGGCCGGCCTTGGGTTGCCGGCGGACGTGGTGGCTGGTTTGCGGGCCCAGGGGGTGGTGGGTTAGCGGCTTCTGATCGAAATGTCAACATAGGCGACCGCCTTGATGCTTTCAATGGCCGCCTTATTAGCGCAAAGGAAAGGCAATTTATGAAAAAGAAGATCGTTTACACGGATGAGCCCATGGGCGACGTTGAGGTGGTCGCGGATTTTCTGCCGTCACCTGCGGAGTTGGCATACAAGGAAGACGGCGTGAAAGTGACGCTGGCTCTGAGCAAAAGCAGTGTCGATTTTTTCAAGTCTGAGGCATCCAAGCATCAGACTCAGTACCAGCGCATGATTCGCCGGTTGCTGGATTCTTACGTTGAAGCCCAAAGCACGGCCACCAGCCAAGCAAAACGCACCGTGCGCAAGCGAGCACCCCTCTAGTCGCGCCGCCTAGGCTGGTTGACAGAGTGGTCCATGCGATCATAATGACCATATCGATCAATATGGAGTTAAGCATGATCACTGAAACCAGCGCCGTGGCGTTCCGGCAAAACCTGGGCGAAATGCTCAACCTGGTGCAGTACCGTAATGACAGCATCCTCATTAAAAAAGACGGCAAGCCGGTGGCTGCCTTGGTCGATGCCCGCCTGTTTGGCCGCATCCGTCAGATGCAGGAGCGCTTTGACGCGCTGTCGCAGCGCCTGGCCCAGGCTTACAGCACGGTGCCAACTGACGAGGGGCTGGCAGAAATTGACGCCGCTGTGCTTGCAGAGCGGCAGGCGGTGGCACCGCGCGACGCCGGCTGATGGCGGGGCTGCGCATCGTTCTCGACACCAACGTGTTGGTGTCGGGCTTGGCCTACCCCACCAGTTTGCCGGGTCGCATTGTGGGTGCATGGCGTGGTGGCCGCCTGGACGTGGTGCTGTCCCGGTTTATCTTGGCTGAGCTGCTGCGCGTCCTGCCCCGCCTGAACCACCGCCTGCAGTGGCGCGAGGAGGACATGCTGGACATGGTTGACACCTTGGCCCTGCTGGCCGATCTGGTCGAGCCTTCTGCTGATGCCGCGTCCATGGCAACGCCCGCTTTGCGTGACGCTGCGGACGGCCCCGTGCTTGGCACCCTGCTCGCATCTGGCGCCGACTACCTGGTCACCGGTGACAAGGACCTGCTGGTGCTGGCGCCGCACTACGCCATCGTGACGCCAGCCTGGTTTTGGACGAGGCACGGTATCGGGTAAGATTCTTACTGCTAAAAGTAAGAATCAGGAGTGCTTCATGAAAATCACCAGCAAAGGCCAGGTCACTATCCCGCAGGCCGTGCGCGAGCAGGCGGGCTTGCACCCGCACAGCGAGGTTGAGTTTGAGGTGCTCGCCAATGGCGACGTCGTCATTCGCCCAGTGGCTGCGCCGGCCGCTAGCGTTCGTGCGGCCTTTGAGCGGGTGCGTGGCAGCGCCAACGCCAGCCAGTTCAAGGGCATGGGCAC
Source organism: Rhodoferax sp. (assembly GCA_964201255.1). Lineage (GTDB taxonomy): Bacteria > Pseudomonadota > Gammaproteobacteria > Burkholderiales > Burkholderiaceae_C > Rhodoferax. The sequence continues at coordinate 19,495 of CAXNFT010000014.1, read as the reverse complement.
GGATGAGTTCATGGCCTTTTTGCGCGCCTGAAAGCCCCCACCGTGAACGACTTGGCCGCCCGCGAGCCGGATGCCCGTTATCTGCAGCCGGCTCAGCTGCAGGGCACGCTGGTAGACAGCTGTGTGCTGATCGACGTGCTAGCCGACGACCCCGCCTGGGCCGATTGGTCGCTGGGGCAACTGGATCGCTGTGGCAGCCGCGGGCCACTCATCATCAACCCGCTGATCCTGGCGGAGCTGAGCCCGCGGTTTGAGCGGGCCGCTGACCTGGAGGCTGCGCTGGCCCAGTTGCCGCTGCAGCGACAGCCGCTGCCCTGGGACGCGGCTTTTTTGGCCGGCCAGGCGTTCAAGATTTACCGCCAAACCCAGGGCCTGAAAACCTCACCCATGCCTGACTTCTACATGGGCGCCCACGCCTTGGTGAGTGGTTTGCAATTGCTCACCCGCGATGCGGCCCGCTACCGCAGCTACTTCCCCAAGCTGGCTCTGGTCGCGCCCTGACGGCAGATAGGGCCTTGACGTGTGCGTCTGGTAACACAAATCCGTACCCAGTAGTCACACAAAACTGACCCTTCGTGGACAAAGGGCTGAGCCCAGTCGACCGGGCTGGCCGTCTTACAGGTGCAGTGGCTCGTGCCACCCAGGAAACCTGCGTGGCGCCGGTGCGGGTTCTACCAGCCTTCGATTCAGATGAACAACGTGACCCTGTGCCTCGATTCGACGTACACCAAGCTAAGCGGCCACAAGGCCCCAAATCACGCGCGGCACGCCACGCCAATTCATGACGGGTACGCAGTTCTAACCGTCACTCTTGATGCCAGCCTTGCGGATTAAATCACCCCACATGGCGTAATCCTTTTCGATCGTCGCGCCAAATTCCTTCGGGCCCGCCCAGGTGGGGTTCGCACCGATGGTATTCAAGATGAAATCACGCCCGGCGGCACTCTGCACGTACTCGCGTAGCTCATTTGACATACGCTCAATGATTGGCTCTGGTGTACCGCGCCGCGCAAAAATTCCGCCCCAGCCGATGTTAGTGAAAGGGAAGCCCTGCTCGGCGAAGGTTGGCACATCGGGCAAGTAGGGCATGCGCTTCGTGCCGGTAATGGCCAGCGCACGCAGGTCGCCACGTTGAATGAGTGCTGAGGTGACCACGTAGTCGCTCACGTACATGTCGACGCGACCAGCGGCGAGATCCAATAGCGGCGCCGGTGCCGTCTTATAGGGCACATGCAGCAAGTCTACGCCCCCGAGATGGCTCAGCATGGTGATGTTCAGATGTGACATCGATCCATTGCCCGCGGACGCAAAGCTGAGCTTTTGCCTCTTCGCCAGCGCCATTAGTTCTTTAAGGTTTGAGACACCCAGCGAGCTGCGCACGACAAAGGTACCCGGGCTCTCCACAAGCTTGGCCACTGGTGCGAAGTCCTGCCGAGTGTTCACCGGGAAATTTGGCACGATGTGTGGGCTCAACGCAAAGCCCGCGGAGAAGCCGTACAGAAAACTGTAGCCGTCCACAGGCGCCTGCAACAGCGCCTGCATACCGACGACGCCGTTTCCACCGGCCTTGTTGTCCACTACGATTGGCTGCCCGAGGCGAGGCGCCATACTCTCCACCATCTTGCGACTGAAGACGTCCGGTCCGCCGCCCGCGCCTGAGCCAACGATCAAGCGGATCGGGCGGGTTGGCCAGTCTGCGTTGGTTGTCTGGGCACGCGCCCAAGGCGCTGCCACACTGGCAGCGGTTCCGATGGAGAGAGCGTTGAGAAGCTGGCGTCGAGAGATCATGGAGTACCTTTCAAAATAAAGCCGGTGGAGAGTCGATAAACCGTAGGGCGCGTGAACTTGCCCATGGGGCAAACGTACTTGTTACGGAGCAGCGGTGTCGTCGGGGCAATCGAATCTCGTGAAGGGCGCTGCGTCGATGAAACGTAGGACCACATTGCGCGTGATGGCAGCGACGTTGTTGTCGAAACCAAAGCAGGCAAGTGAGGTCATCCACCCGATGGAACCCGTGGAGAAAACAGCGCCGCCGTAGCCCGTTTCGAAGAACACCATGTCGGCACGCACCAGCGGCGACTCGGTTCCGCCAATGCGCAGGCTATTTATGCCAATCTCTTCATTGACGAGGATCATGTTGTCCGTGTGACCTTCCGACGAAGCGAGCACGAGGGCATGGGGCGGTGAGCCAAGCGCAGGGTCGTAGCGGTCGATCTCCTGACTAGCTGCGCCGCCGAACACGAAGCCGAAGTCGCCGATGATCTCATCGTCTACTCCCTCAAATATGAACTGGGCACGCGGATCATGGCTGCCAGGTTTGCGGCGGTAGAAGCTTCCGGAGTCAAAGCCTTGCGCCGTGAAGCCAACGCCTACAAGTGCGTTGGGCGTGATGCCATTGCGCCGCCACAGGCCGCTATATTCACCCGTTAAACCCATGAAGTACTCGCCCGCGTCCGGAGTCCAGGCGCGTGTACCGTCCTCGCCGCGCCGTATCTCCATTACGCCAGGAAGCATGTCGTTAAAGGCGATGCGCCAATAGAAGCCGTTGCCGCCCAGATACATCATGCGGCCTCCGCGGCGCAGGAATGCGGACAGGCCATCGAGCATCTGGCGCGAGTGGTACTCGGGGTGACCGCCTGTCATCACGAGTTGATAGGGCTCAAGCACACCAGCGCCCTCGCGGTGCAAGTCGTGGTCGGTGACGACATCCACATCCAGGCCGAAGTGGTGTAGAAACGCGAGCACGTAAGCATCCCCGCTGAAGCCCGACAACTTCGAGTTGGGACGCAGGTCGAGAACAGGGCGCAACAGTGACGAGATGCAGGTGCCGCTGCCATCAGAATGCGGGTCGTAGGTAGACGTCCCGAACTCAGGCCGTTTGTGTAGCAGGATGCTTTCTGGATTGAAAGCCCACAGGCGTCCGCGGTGCGCTTCACTGCCAGACCCGCGCTCGGTCACCCGGAAGTTGGCGTATGCCTGGTAGGTCGCCGTCGCGGCAAGGAAGGCGATGCGCGGCCTGCTTCCGCTCGTCGCACCCCGAGGTGGCCGCACGAAGAATACGATGTAGCCGGGATAGTTGCCGTCGTCCAGTTTTACGCTATAGCAGCCACTCGGGCAATCTGGCGGTACGGTCCATGCAAAGTCCGCCTCCCATCCAGCGTCGTAGATGTCGTCGTCATGGAAATGGATAGCGCCGTATTGCTCTGGCGCTTGCTTGAAGTCGTGCACTTCTCCCGACCAGTTGAACCCGGCCATCGCACGCGTGGGCAGGTGTACCGTCCGCCCATCGCGCCGCCATGGCCCGATGTCTGCAATGCGCTGGGTTCCGGTGTCGCAAGCAAAGTCCCAGAAACCTAATACACGTCCGGCCAGAGACCGCGGCACGGCCGGCCCTGCAAGTTCCATCGTATCCGATGGCGAGCATACGCCCTCGATCAACCGGACACGGTCGAGCTTGCCGTTGTAGAAGCCCGTGTAGAGATCACCCTGCGGGTCCATCGCACGTGCAGCTATGGACAGCGGGCAGACCGGGAAGCAGTGGCTATTGGCCGGCCCGAGTGCCTCCGCCTCGGCGGCCGTGTCCTCGACCGGCCAGCGTATCAGTGGCTGCTGTTGAACATGCATGCGGCCCGTGTTCGCGTCGAAGCTTGCCACCGCCAGCACCCATTCCCGGGAGCGCAATGGCACGCCGGTGCTGGCACGCCAACTTTGGCTACCCCGTGTTATCACGAGCGTCAGTGCGCCAGTCTGGTCCAGTTCCACGCAAAAGCCCTGGTGGCCATCCCAGTGAGCCAGCACGGTCTGCACACCCCTGCGTCCCGGAGTGGTCGGCCACAGGTAGGCCTGCACTGTAAAACTGGATAGGTCCCGTGCCCAGTGCTCCGGTTTGAATTCGACACACGAGCCCGGGTGCACCAGTTGGCGCCGCGCGGGATACTGACCATTAAAAGGCGTCGGCACTTCCTCTTCAATCAAGCCAGGGCCTGCAGGGTTGTCGTCCGCTGAATACAGGCGCATGAGGCGTGCGTTGTACTGCTTAGCGTCGCCTTCCTCGCTGACCATAAACCGGACAGTTTCGCCTGGTGCAACAGAGATACTGCTTGGGTATCCACAGATCGTGAGTTCGGGAATCGGTGGGTTCATGGCTGTGACTCCAGTTCAAGCTCTTGCCCGGTGGCATTTTTCCACCGCAGGCGAAAGACGGCCCGTTCGGCGTCCAGCAGGTCCGTGAAGACTGGCCCCAGCAGGACGACCGGGTCATGACGCGGTCCTCCCAGACGGATTAGCGCCCAGCGACGATTGGGCTCGAGCGCTAGCACGCACGGTTTCTCAACTACCGTTTCGTGTGAGCGCATGAAACGCATGAGCCGTGCGAGATTGGGACTGTGGCGGCCGAGTGGGTTGCGCATGAACTCACGGGCGAGTTCCAAGTCAGCAACGGGATCGATCATTAGGCTGTTCATCGTGCTTTGGACGGTTTTATGCAGAAGCGATGTCTTCGATCGCCACCAACCAGTGCCCGCTCGATTTGCCAGTGGCTGTCGGTGTTTGCAGTTGCGAATCGACGTTCAAGCAGCTTCTCCTGATGGCGGGGCGCGCGGGGCGGGGTACTTGTTCCCTGTCGGGGTCCGTGCAGTCTAAGAACAAAACACGGTGCGTGGCGCCTCGGATTTCAGAAGTGAACTGTGGAGTTTTTGGAGCCGAAAACACGCCGCTGCGCACAAGCCGCCAGTTCGGGGTGCATGACACTATAATTTTAGGAGCGCGTACGCGCGCATTAGGAGGCTCACCAAGATGGGTACGGCAAAAGGCGCCATGCGGGTCCAACTGACCGATTTGAAATCGTTGCAGGTGTTCATGGCCGTGGCCGAAAGTGGTGGACTCTCTGCAGCTCAGGGAAAGCTGCATTGCAGTCTCTCCCAAATTTCCGCGATTCTCAACGGCTTCGAGAAGCGCTTCGGCGTGAAGCTGTGCGAGCGTGGCCGCTCTGGCTTCGCGTTAACCGAGGACGGCAAGCGCGTTTATGAGTCCTCCGCGAGCATTCTGGAGAAGTTTTCATCGCTTGAGTCGGAGTTGTCGTCAATGCACGGCTCGCTGACGGGATGCCTGCGAATCGCAACGATCGGCGACATCATGCACCGCGAGTTCGTGTTGCCGCAGGCAATAGACCGATTCTTGTCGCGCAGGGACAATCATGCGGAGATCAGCCTGGAGAACGCGAACCACGAACGCATCCTCAGCGAGGTTGCCGCAGGCCATGTCCATGTCGGGTTCGGACACTTCCCGGTTAAGCAGCAAGGTTTGATCTTCTACGACTCGCACAAGGAAACCGTCTCGCTGTATTGCAGCCGAGGCCACCCCCTGTTTCGGGCCGCAGGCGCATCCTTGTCCGTGGAGCAGATCGTCCATTTCGATTTCGTGTTTCGAACGGCGACGCCGGCGGACTACTTTCCGCCTCAGATGCGCGCGATCAAGCCGCGTGCCATCGCTTCGACGCAGGAAGCACGCGCGCTGCTGGTGCTGTCGGGTCGCTTCCTCGGGTTTCTGCCAGACCATTTCGTTGCGGCCCGCGTCGCATCAGGCGAGATGCGGCGTGTCTGCAGCGAAAGCCTCACCTTTGAGGTCAACTCCGAGATAATTTTGCGCGATATCAAGGCGCAGCCCCTACTGGTGCGCAAGTTCATCGAGGACTACACGATGGCCGCGCTGGAAGCCCACGTGCCCGTGCCCCGCCTGAAGGTAAGCGGTTAATCCCTGCTAACCGTAAACCCAATGCAGTGGCGCCCGCTATCATGCGACTTCATACGGAGATTCACCATGCCTGACATCGTCGCCGAGCTTGCAGATCGCGGTCGTTCGCTGGCCCCGGAAGATCGCTCGCGCCTGGTAGAGCTGCTGCTCGAGTCGCTTCACGAGTCGCCTCTCTCAGACATCGTGGCCGCCTGGGATGCCGAGATTGTCCGGCGCGTCGATGCGTATAGGAATGGCGAGGTCGAGACTTACGCTGCGGAGGACGTGTTCGCCGAAGCCCGCCGTATTGCGCCTTGAAGCAAGCTCGCTTCACGAAGCATGCCCGATCTGAACTTCTTGGGCAAACTGCTTACTGTGAGGCCATCGAAAAGGGCCTTGGCGCACGATTTCGATCAGAGGTCGAGGCCACGGCCCAACGGGCTGCGGCCTTTCCGCAACATGGCAAGCGATCTTCTGGCGGCACGCGCCGAAGGCTCGTGTCGGCTTTCCCCTTCTCGGTCGTCTACACGGAAGAGGCGTACGGCGTACTCATCCACGCAATTGCTGACAGTCGCCGCCTTCCAGACTACTGGGCGGGCCGTCTGCATTGACAGGCGCTGCAAGCGGCCTGACGATTCCGATTCATCACCGCCCAGATAGCCCGCAGAGCAGGGCGACGGGGATCGGCCGTGCGTGAGGGTTGTCGGGGCCGATGAATGTGGCCCGACGGCAAGGGGCAACCCGTTTCTTGTGCCGAGATCGTATCCAATGAACCCGCTTTGAAACTCAGCCCTTTGGGACTTGTGAAGAAGTAAAGCACCCTTTGCGTGGCCGTCATAATCTTTGAACGTGGAAACGATGTGTCATCCACCCCGCACTGGCGGCGTGTGCGCGTAGGAGAGTTCTCAGCTCCAAAAACTCCACAGTTCACTTCTGAAATCCGAGGCGCCACGCACCGTGTTTTGTTCTTAGACTGCACGGACCCGACAGGGAACAAGTACCCCGCCCCGCGCGCCCCGCCATCAGGAGAAGCTGCTTGAACGTCGATTCGGAACTGCAAACACCGACAGCCCCTGGCAAATCGAGCGGGCACTGGTTGCAACACAAACGCTCGGGCGTATGGCTCACCGACGAGTCGGGTCGCGAAGTGATCTCTGCCTTCTGCGCTGGTGGTGTCTTCAACTTCGGCTTCAACGCCGAAGACGTGCGTGCTGAAATGCTTGCCATCGTCTCCACGCACGATGCAGGTCTGTGGGCGGTTCCTTCCGCGCGTCGCGATGAGGGCGAACAACAATTCGCCAGGCTGCTGCCGCCCCCGCTTTCACGCACTTTCTTTACCAGCTGCGCTGGCGAGGCTTTCGAGGTCGCATGCAAGCTGGCCAAGCGCATCACCGGCCGAAGTGGTCTCGTGTCAGCGATGCAGGGCTATCACGGCCACATCGGCTTCGCGCTGGCCATGGACGACGACACCATGGGACCCCAGGAGTTTGCGCCGTTGGCGGGCGGGGTGCGCCGCGCGGTCTTTGGGTCGATTGACAGCCTTGCGGCGACGATGGACGAGACCACCGCCGCAGTGTGCCTGGAGACGATCCAGGCGCCGGCCGGCATCAACGTGGCGCCAGTGGGCTACCTTGAACAGGTGCGCCGACTGTGCGACGAGCGCGGCGCATTGCTGCTCCTCGACGAGGTACAGGCTGGCCTGTGCCGCAGTGGACGAATCTGGGCGTTCGAACACCATGGCATCGTGCCGGACCTGCTCGTCACGGGCAAAGGACTGACTGGCGGCTTCTATCCAATAGGCGCGCTCAGCTACGCCGAGCGGCACCACCGGTATGTCGTCAAGCCTACGTCGATTCATATTTCTAGCTACGCTGGCAACGAGATCGGCGCAAGCCTGGCGGGAGCGCTAGCTCGCCGTTATGCCGATCCGGCGCTGTGCCAGCATGTGCTGGACGTGGGCGGAATGCTGGCCCGGGGCCTGCGCGACATCGCCCAACGCCATCCCGACGTGCTGCACGCGGGGGTCCGCGGCCAGGGCCTGATATATGCGGTAGATGCCCGCGACAAGAGCTTATCCTCCCGATTGATTGCGGCGAGTCTGGATGCAGGCCTGCTGGTGCGCGGCTCGAGAATCAATCCTCTGGCGGTGGTGTTCCAGCCCCCGTTGGTCATCAGCGCGGCGGAGGTAGACGAAATGCTCAACCGCTTCGAAGCGGGCGTGGTGACGCTGCGCACGGAGACCTGACGGGCTCGGCCCATCGACCCCGGCGTGTTGTGCCACCCCCTGCCTACAAGCCGCTTTTAGTCAAGGCATGGAGATTTCTGCCGGCTCGCAGATGCTGTTTGTGTTCGGGCAGGTCGACACCGATGCGCTCGGGAACACGCCAACGGACGCCGCAGGCCAAGCCAGAGTCATCTGGCGCAACATCTCGGCGATCCTGGCTTCGGCTTCCATGTCGCCAACGGACATCATCAAGATCAACACCTATCTTCTCGACGAGTGCGACGTTGCCGCTGCCGCTGCCGCACGCCGCGAGGAGATCGGTGAGCATACGCCGGCCGCCACGCTTGTTGTGGTCAGCAAGCTGATGCGGCCGGAATGGCACATGGAGATTGAAGTCGTCGTCGCACGAGCGGCCTGACGCGGTAGCAGCAACAAAAAAGACAGATCCTTGCCAAGGCCGAGGCTGCACCTGATCCGGTTCCACGGGGGGCGCCCCGAATGCCAAACTGCGCTCGCTGGTGGTGCCGCCTGGGCCGATTGGTCGCTTGAGCAACTGGACCGCTGTGGCAGCCGCGGGCCGCTGCCCTGGGACGCGGCTTTTTTGGCCGGCCAGGCGTTCAAGGTTTACCGCCAAACCCAGGGGCTCGAAACCTCACCCATGCCTGACTTCTACATGGGCGCCCACGCCTTGGTGGGCGGTTTGCAATTGCTCACCCGCGATGCGGCCCGCTACCGCAGCTACTTCCCCAAGCTGGCTCTGGTCGCGCCCTGACGGCTGGGGTTACGACATGGCCCAGGTTGACCCGATGTCAGGTCAAAGGATGCCGGGCTAAAAACTCTTCCGGCGATAAGGCGGGCAGCGGCGATTGCACGAAGTCCCGCCCGTTGCGGGTGATGATGTAGTCGGCCCCGCAGGCCTGCGCAGCGCTCACCTGCAAGGCGTCTTCAAAATCTGACATCGGCAACTGAAGCGCCTGTACCGCGTCCTGGTGCTCGGTGGTCGCCACCCTGGCCCAGCTGAGCAAGCCCGTCACAAGCTCACGCGCCACAGCGGGATTGCGCTCGCGCTCGATCAGGTAGGCCAGCGTCGCGACTGAGTGCCAGGCCACCCAGGCCTGGTGCTGTTCACCACAAGCGCCAATCAAGGCTGAGGAGGCGGGCTCCCCCGGGCGCTGAAAGACAACATCCAAAATGATGTTGATGTCGAGCAGCAGCAACATCAGCGCAGGTGCTTGCGCAGGATGTGGGCCACCCGCGCATCGCTGGCGGTAAGAGCCACAGTCTTTTCAGCTGGTTCGATAGCCTGGCCAGCAAATGCGCCGCGCCACTGCCCCAGCCAGTTGACCGCCGGTGTGGTCTGACTGAGTTCGTCGGCAAGCTCCTTTTCCAGGGCCTTGCGCACCAGGGCAGACTTGGTCAAGTGCCGGCGGGCACTGGCCAGTTGCAGTGCGGCGTCTAACGCGTCAGGGATTTTGAGAGTGAGGGTGTTCATGTCAACCGCCGGTATTACCAATTACCAAAAATTATAATACTGGCGTGGTGCGGCCCGCTACCGCCGCGAATTCCCCAAGCTGGCGCTGGTCGCGCCCTGCGGGAGGTAGGGCCCTGACGGGATGGGGCACGGGTTTCCCCTCTTTGACAGCGCTTTCAGTATGTCGCAGAATTAGGCACTGAAATAGTGCGCATCACAGCAGCTTGCGTGGGCTTGCAAAGCGTTTCAGCGAGAGCTTCCATTTTGACCAACAACACATGTAGCAAGGGGCTAACCAGGCTCACGCGGCTTGCCGCGGCGCCTGGGTATGTCTGATCTGGCGCAAGTTCAGGCCGAGCTGGCCCAAGCCAAGGCGCAGTTGTGGCAACGCGAGCGCCTGCTGGAAAACACCGAGCAAGGCATTTGGTACCTTGACGGCAGCGGGCTGACGGTGTTTGTCAACCTGGCCATGTGCCGCCTTCTCGGGCGTGAGCCGGGTGAGGTCATGGGGCATGGTGTGTTCGAGTTCTTCTCGGGCCCCGACCTTGTTACCCTCAACGAGCAGCTCGAGCGGCGCAAACTGGGGCACAAGACGGGCTACGAGATCGGCCTGGTGCGTCCTGACGGCACGCGCGTCGAGTGTTTCAACAACGCCACCCCGATTTACGATGCGGCGGGCACAAGGTTGGGTTCGGTCGGCATGTGGACCGATCTCTCGCCCATGAAGCAGGCCCAACGAAAGCTGGACGCTGCCCTGGCCGAGAGCGAGGCGCGGCGTGCTGAATACGAGGCGCTGCTGGGGAGCTTCCCCGGCATCATCGCGGTTGTGGATCAAGACGGCCGCTATGCGTTTGTCAACCAAGCCCTGGCAGACCTGTTCGGGCTGCCAGCAGCCGAGGTCATTGGCCGAACCATATTGGAAGTGCGGGGCCCAGAGCGCGCCGCCCAGTTGGTCAGCGAGTTCCCCCGGCTCCGGGCGGGCGAAGTCCTCAGCGACATCACCGAGCGGCCGGCAAGTGGCGGGCGACCGGCGGTCAGCCTGCGGGTCAATCGCGCGGCTGGGCCGCCTGGAGCTGACGGGCGGCAGCTGTTTTATGCTTTTGGCATCGACATCACAGACATCCTCAAGGGCGAGGCCAGGAGCAACTTTCTGGTGCGAATGAGCCATGAAATCCGCACCCCTATGAACGCCATCATCGGCTTGACGGCGGTAACTTTGGCCACCGAGTTGAAGCCACAGCAGCAAGATTACCTGAAACGGGTGCACATGGCGGGGCACGAGTTGATGCAGCTGCTCGACCAGGTGCTCGACCTCAGCAAAATTGATGCCGGCAAGCTGCAGTTGGAGTCCATCGCCTTTGACCTTCAAGGGCTTCTTCAAGGCACCCTGGCGGTACTGACCCAGCTGCTAGAGAGCAAGGGGCTCAGTTTGCGCATGAGCTGCCCGCCCGAGGTGCCCCGGCAGCTGCAGGGTGACCCGATGCGCCTGCGCCAGGTGCTGACCAACCTGATCAGCAACGCCCGCAAGTTCACAGAACAGGGTGACATTGTGGTCAGCGTGCACACCGTCTCGGCACCGGAAGCGCCGCTGGTGCTGCGCTTTTCGGTGAGTGACACTGGCCTGGGTATGACCCGGGCGCAGCTGGCGGGTCTGTTCCAGCCTTATGTGCAGGCGGATGCGTCGATTTCGCGCCAGTTTGGTGGCACTGGCCTGGGCCTGGCCATCAGCCGGGAACTGGTCGAGCTGATGGGGGGGCGTATCTGGGTGCACAGTGAACTGGGTCAGGGCAGCACCTTCAGCTTTGATCTGCCGTTCACCCGATACACCACGGCCGCTAGCGCGCAAATACGGGCTAACGACACATTCAACCTGTGGCCTTTGCTGGACGACAGCGCTTTGGCGGCAATTCAGGGCGCCCGCATCCTGCTGGTGGAAGACAACGCGGTCAACCAGCTGGTTGCGGTTGAGCTATTGAAGCTCGCCCAGGTTGAGGTTACGGTGGCGAACAACGGCCAGGAGGCGCTGGCCCTGCTGGCGCAGGGCCCGTTTGACTGCGTGCTGATGGACCTGGAAATGCCGGTGATGGATGGCTACACGGCCACGGCCCACATCCGCGCCAACCCGGCCTGGGCGGGGCTGCCGGTACTGGCCATGAGCGCCAGCGTGCTGCCCGAGGAGCGCGCCCGGGCCGAGCGCGCCGGCACCAACGGCCATATTGCCAAACCGGTCATGCCGCAGGCTTTGTTTACTGCCCTGCTCCAATGGGTGCCGGTCGGCCGGCGCGTAGGGCGGGGCGCCTAAGACTGGCTGGTGAGTTCTTGAAATAGGGCGCTCACCTGCTGCGCAGCCTGTTCAAAGTCAAAGTTGCTGATGGCTGCCGTAATGGGCTCCAGCCGCAGTGCATGGGGAGACCCGGCGAAAAGCGGAAGGATCCCCGCCAGGGTTTGCTGGGCCTCGCCCTCGCCCGCCTCCAGCTCAACCTGAAGTTTGCGCAGTAAGCGCGGCACGCGTGAATCGGCTGCTGCTGGGCCCAGTGCAACACTGGCTTCACTCGCGACCAAGGCCCCGGACGAACGCCTGTCAACCGCCGCCAGTGCGGTGACCAAACCTGCCAGGACCGGCTCCAGAGTCTGCAGGGTGGCCGTCAGCAGCCGATCAACCGCTACCGGGTCGGTTTGACAAGCCTGTTCCAGAAGACCGGCGGCATGCCGAATGGCGGGCGCCTCGATGTTGGCCGAAGCACCTTTGAGCGTGTGGGCCAGCCGCTGCACCGTGTTGGTGTCGCCCGCAGCCAAGGCGCCTCTAAACTGCGCCTCAAACTGCTGCCCGTTCTGGAGAAACAGGCGCAGCAGCCGAAGGTAGAGCTCTGGCCGACCGAGTGCGCGGGCCCGCCCAGCGGCTGTATCGATCCCCGGCAGTTGGGACAGCTCGGGCCATTGTTCTGGACTGTCGGGTTTAGCAGGTGCTTCGGGGGGTGCGGGGGGCGCGGCCATGGGGCGTCGGCCCGCTGCGGGCGAGACCCATCGTCCGATCACATTGAACATTTCGTCAATGTCCAGGGGCTTGGCGATGTGGTCGTTCATGCCAACCGCGATGACGCGCTCGCGGTCACCCACCATGGCGTTCGCCGTCATGGCCAGCACCGGCAGCTTTGCCCAGTCTGGGTTGGCGCGAATGCGGGCGGTGGCCTCATAGCCATCCATCACCGGCATTTCGCAGTCCATCAGCACGCCATCAAACGGCCCATCGTTGGCCAGCCGGTCAAGGGCTTGCTGACCGTCGGCCGCCAGCACCACCTCGATGCCGGCCTGCCTCAAAATTTCCTGGGCGAGCTCCTGGTTTAGAGCGTTGTCCTCGACCAGCAGCAAGCGCGCGCCTGCGAGCTTGCTACGGGACTCTGCCGACTGGTTCTGTCGCCGGCCCTGAGCTGGCTCGACCAGCGGGCTATGTCCCAGCGCCTGACCGATGGCGGCCAACAGGCCATCGGCCGTCACCGGTTTGCTCAAAACCGTTGGCAGCTGTACGCCAAGCTCTCGCGCTGACGCCAGCACGTTGTCGCGGCCATAGGCCGTGACCATGACGATGGCAGGAGGCCTAGGTGAAAGTTCGAGCAATCGCCGGATGGTTTCAATGCCGTCCATGCCCGGCATTTTCCAGTCGGTCAGAACCACATCAAAGGGGCGTCCGAGCACGGTAGCCGTCTCTGCCGCCTGCAGACCCGCAGCGCCGTTGTTGGCCAGTTCCAGGCTCATGCCAAAGCCCGTTGCCATGGCGCCAATGATGTCGCGCGCGTTGGCACTGTCGTCTATCACCAGCACGCGCAGGCCGGTCAGTTGGCCGGCGACGGCCAGGCGCCGGTCCATCGGTTCAGCTTGTACGCCCAGCCGGACCGTGAACTGGAAGGTCGACCCGACACCCGGGCTTGAGTCCACCCAGATCCTGCCGCCCATCATCGTGACCAGGTTCTTGCAGATCGCCAGGCCCAGGCCGGTCCCGCCGTAGCGGCGGGTGGTTGAGCTGTCCACCTGACTGAAGCTTTGAAACAGGCGCTCCTGCTGGGCCGGGCTCATGCCGATGCCGGTATCCCGAACCTGCACATGCAGTTCTACGCCAGCATCGTCGCGGGCCACGCAGCGAACTTGAATCACCACCTCGCCGGCTTCGGTGAACTTGCAGGCATTGCTGCCAAGGTTGAGAAGCACCTGCTGCAGCCGCAGCGGGTCCCCCATCAGCGTGGTAGGCACGTCGGGTGCCACGTCAATCAGCAGTTCCAGGCCTTGGTCTTCTACCTTCACGGACAGGATGTTGACCACCGTCTCCAGCACGTCCTCAAGCCGAAAATCGGTTTGCTCGAGGTCTAGCTTGCCCGCCTCGATTTTGGAAAAATCCAGAATGTCGTTGATCAAGCCCAGCAGCCCGTGCGCCGATCGGTGGGCCTTCTCGACGTAGTTGCGCTGCCGTGCATCCAGGTCGGTTTGCAGCGCCAGTTGCGACATGCCGATGATGGCGTTCATCGGGGTGCGGATCTCGTGGCTCATGTGGGCCAAAAAGTCAGACTTGGCCCGGGTCGCCTGCTCGGCCACGCTTTTTTCCTGCTCCAGCCGCAGTTCGTTGCCAATGGTTATGGCCAGCTGCTCACGCTGGCTGTGCAACCTGAGTGAGGCTGCGCTCAGGGCGCGTTGTAGGTCTTGGATCTCCAGCGGTGCAGCCTCTAGGGGCATAGTCCGGCCTTCTGAGCTGTCGAGCGCCATGGCAAAACGACGGGCGTGGTTCAGCGCGCGCATGGTGCGCAGCAAAAACATGTACAGCAGCAGCCCGGTGCCGCCCACCGCCAGCACCACGGCGATCGCGGTGGTGGTCCAGATGCGGCGGCGGAGCTCGTCGATCACGTCGGTGTCGTAGTCCACCCGCACCCACCCCAACAGAGCACCGGCCTCAATCGGGTGCCAGGCGACCAACCTGGCGTCTTGGCCCGCGCCTGGCGGCGTCAGCGACGCGCTGATCTGCGCTGGTGGTGTCAGGCGTGGCTGGTTCGCCGCGAAGACCCGCCGGGTTGGCTGCTCCGGGTCGTGGACCACATGGGCCAGCACCAGCCCTTGCGGGTTGCAGATGCGCAGTTGCCGTACATCAGGAAAATCGGCCGAGCGCACCAACAGGTCATCAATCGCGTCAAGGCTGCCCAGCACCAGCGGTCCGGCACTGCCGATGGCCAGGTTACGCGCCAGTGCCGCAGCCTGACGCTCCACGCTGGCTTTGGCAACGGCCGTCTGCTCTTGCAGTACAAAGGTCGCGTGCGCAACGATAGCCAGCAGCAGGGCGAAGGCCGTGATCAGCATCAGCTGCGTGAGCATCCGCTGCGGACCAAGGCGTCTCATCACGGCGGAGCTCGAACCACGAAGTCATCAAGGCCAAACTTCTCAAGCGGTTTGTAGTCGCGCGCATAGTCGGCACGCACAATGCTGGTCCAGGGAATGTCGCCCAGCAGCGCTTTCAGGCTCGGGTCGGCAGCCATGCGCAACAAGGCATCGGTCACGGCGCGCTGCGTGGCAGGTGGCACGCGGGGGTGGGCACTCAGGGGGTGGGGTGGCACGCCAGGCGTCTCCAGCAACACGCGCAGCGCCGATTGCATTTCGGCCGGTTCCTCCCCCAAGGTGCTCTCGATGCCTCCGGCTGCGGCTGACAGGCCGGTTGCGGCATGCCGGAAGGCATTGGAATGGGTCTTCACGTAAACCGGTTTGATCTTGACCCCTTCGCGCTTTTCCAGCAGGGCGCGTATCCAAAGCGAGGCGCCAAACGAGTTGGGCGCGGGAAAGGCGATCTGCTTGCCGTCAAGTTCCTTGACTGACTTGATTGGATCGTCTTTGCGCACCACCAGGATGCCGTTGAGCGGTTTGCTGTCGCGCAACAGCGGCACATAGGCCTGGGCGCGCATGCCCATCACCTGGTGGTAAGGGTTCATGTAGGCAAAATCAGGCCGCCCGGCTAGCATGCCCTCCTCAAAGGCGGGGATGCTGGGCGACACGCTCAAGACAAAAGACAGGCCGGTTTCCTTGCCCAGCCGCTCCAGCAAGGGGGCCCATACCCGGTGAATTTCCTCGGCCCGAAACTGCGGTACCACCGACACGGTAAACGGCGCCCGCTGCGCGTGTGTTGCGAACGAAAAAGCCGCAATAGCAAGTGCTGACAAAAGTCGGAGCCTGGTGCGGACCGGTAGATTTGGGTTCATGCTGGAGATGAAAAATGTACCGCCCTAAGTGGCGCGCCCCAGTGCCCATACCACTGCCAAGCCCAGCCCGAGCAAAAGCACGGCAAGGGTCAGCCAGCGCACCCGTGCCCGGTTGGCCTCCACCCGCTGGACCAGTTGGGCGTTTTGCTCTGCCAGGGTCTGGATCAGTTCAGACGAGTTCAGCATTTGTTGGTTCAGCGCTGACAGGGCCTCCTCTTGGCGCGCCAGTTGGGCGCGCATTACGGCCAGGAGCTCTGCAGCGGGCAGGTCTTGTGGCGCGGCGGGTGCCTCGTCCGGGGCCGATTCTCCGGCCACGCCAGCCTTTTTGGCCACCGTGCTCCACAATTTCTTGGCGCCATCGGCCACCTTGGGCGCGCTGCTGATCACATCGCTCCAGGGCACCATTTTCAGTACCGACATCCAGCCTGCTGCCATGTTCGCCCCTTATGTTGAGTTTTTCGGCAGCTAAAGTGTAGGGTAGACGGAGTAACCTCGAAACCATGTTGATCAAGCCCAAGCCCAAGCCCAATCCCTCGAACCGTCTCTTCAGAGCCCCGTGGTCCCGAGCGCGTGCGCTGCTATGGCCGTCCCTGCTGCTGGCGCTGTGCTGCCGCCTGGCATTGGCGCAGCCCCTGCCTTTTGGCCTGTTCGGCGACACACCCTACAGCGCCTGGGAGCGCGCGCAACTGCCGGGGTTGATGGCCGACATGGCGTTGGCAGACCCGGCCTTTGTGGTCCATACGGGTGATTTCAAAAGCGGGGGAGACGCTTGCAGTGACGCCCTGTACCAGGATCGGTTGGCCTTGTTCCAGGCCTCCCGAGTGCCGCTGGTTTACGTGCCCGGCGACAACGACTGGACCGATTGCCACCGCCGCAGCAATGGCGCCTATGACCCGCTGGAACGGCTTGACCGTTTGCGCGAGTTGTTTTTTGTTGGTGAGTACTCGCTGGGCCAAAAGCCTATGCCATTGCTGCGCCAAAGCGCCGATCCAACGTTTGGGCGCTACCGTGAGAACGTGCGCTGGGAGACCGGTGGTGCGCTCTTCGTGACGCTCAACCTGCCCGGCAGCGACAACAATTTTTATGGTGTGCCCGGGCAGACCGGACCGGTGCCCGAGTTTGTAGCGCGCAGCGCGGCCAACCAGGCCTGGCTGGCGCAGGCCTTTGCCCATGCGCGGGACAAGCGCCTGGCGGGCGTGCTGATCGTGATTCAGGCCAACCCGGGCTTCGAGGCGGCACGCGCTGGCCGGCCCCAGCCAGGTTACGACGCCTTTTTAGCCCAATTGCGTCAAGAAACCCGTTTGTTTACCAAGCCGGTGGTGCTGGTGCACGGCGACACCCACCGCCAGCAGATCGACCAGCCTTTGATGGACCCGGCCAGCGGAAAGCGCTTAGCCAACTTCACCCGGGTCGAGACCTTTGGCTGGCCGTTTTTTGGCTGGGTGCAGGGGACGGTGGATGCCCGCGACCCTCAGGTTTTCCGCTTTGTGGCCAAGCCCTGGCGGGTGACGACCCCCGAGCGCTAGGCGCTGGGACGCCGGTTCACCAGCAGAATGCCGCCGGCCACCATCGCCAGCGCTGCCAACAGGTTCAGCGTGACGGGTTCACCCAGCCACCAGGCGCCGAACAGTAGGGCGAACAGGGGCGTCAAAAAGACGAACGATGAGATGCGGGTGGCCGGGTAATGGCCCAGCATCCACATCCAGGCCAGGTAGCTGGCAAACGCACCGATGGCGGTTTGAACCGTCATGGACAGCCAGACAAAGCCGCTCCAGGACCAGATCCAGGCCTCGCCCAGGGCCAGTGAGAGCAGCGGCAACATCAGTGCACTCACGCTGACCTGGTAAAACAACAGGCGCTCGGCCGATATGTGCGCCAGCCGGGAGCTGCGGATCACCACCGTGGTCAGGCCCCAGAACATGCCGCCTGCCAAGGCCAGCAGGTCACCCTGCCATTGCCGGGGCGGGCTGGCGCTACCTAAGCCGTCGCTGAAGGCCAGCAGCACCGCCGCAAAAGCCAGCACCAGCCCCAGCCATTGGCTGCGGTTGAGGTGCTCGCTCTTGACGCGCAGCGGCAGCAGCAGCGAGACCCAGAAGGGCGCGGTGTAGGCGAAGATGGTCGCGCGCGAGGCACTGGTGTAGAGCAGGCTGGCAAAGATGCTGGCAAATTCAAGCGAAAACAGCACACCGGCCAGCAGGCCGGCCGCCAATGTGCCGTCGCGTGTGAACAGTGCAATGCCGCGCCAACGGCACCACAGCCACAAAAGACCAGTGGCGCCGACAAAGCGCAGGCTTGCCTGAAAAATCGGTGGCAGCTCGGGGATGGTGGCCTTGACCAGCACTTGCTGAAAGCCCCAGAACACGCAACAGGCCATCAGCAGGCCCAGAGCCAAGCCGTCCAGGCGGGTTTTGCGCTCAGGCATGGCCTCAGGCCGGCTCAGAGCGGGTGTTCGGTGTAGAACTTGCCGCCATGAAACAGCAGCGGCGAGGTGCCCGTGCGTTGGGTGCAGCGCTCTACCTCGCCCACAAAGATGACGTGGTCGCCCTCTTCGTAGCGGCTGCGGTTAAAGCACTCAAAAGTGGCCGCCGCGCCGGCCAAAAGAGGTGCGCCGGCAACGCCATCAACAAAGTCCACGCCCACAAAACGGTCGGCGTCGCGGCTGGCAAAGCGCAGGGCCAAAGCCTGTTGGTCGGCAGCCAGGATGTTGATGGCGTAATGCGAGCCGGTGCTGAAGGCATGCAAGGAGGTTGCCGACCGTGCCAGACTCCACAGCACCAGAGGTGGCGCCATCGACACCGAGTTAAACGAGTTGGCAGTGAGGCCCACCAGTTCACCCGTGCTACTGCGGGCCGTGACAATGGTGACGCCGGTGGCAAACATGCCCAGTGCTGCCCGGAACTCGGCCTTGGAAAAGTTGGGCTCGCGGGGCTTGGGGTTGGCGTCTGGCAAATACATGGCCTGAATTTACCTGAGTTTGACCTGTACAGCAGTCGCCGGCGCTACTGCCGAGCTCAAACCGCTTGTGCTACCGTGCTGACCTTGCCCACTTCCACCGTGCCAGCCATGTCTGCCCATCTGACCATCGACTTTGTGTCCGACATCTCCTGCCCCTGGTGCGCCATTGGCTTGAGTGCGCTTGAGCAGGCCCTGGACCGGCTCAGCCCTGAGCTCAGCGCTGAGTTGCATGTGCAGCCTTTTGAGCTGAACCCGGACATGCCGGCCGGCGGCCAGGATATTACAGAGCACCTGACGCAAAAATACGGCTCCACAGGGCAGCAGCAGACGGCGATTCGGGACACCATCCGACAGCGTGGCGCAGAGGTGGGCTTTACGTTTCGCCAGCAGGGGCGAGACCGTATTTACAACACCTTTGACGCGCACCGGCTGCTGCATTGGGCCGAACTGGAGGGCGAGCCTGGCCAGCAGCTGGCGCTGAAAAAAGCCTTGCTGCAAGCCTATTTCACCGACGGCCAGAGCCCGGAGGCGCATGCCGTGCTGGTTGCAGCCGCGGCAGGGGTGGGGCTGGATGCGCGCCGCGCCCAGGCCGTGCTGGCCGGCGATGAGTACGCCGACGAGGTGCGCGAGCGCGAACAGATGTTTTCCCGGGCGGGCATTCGGTCGGTGCCGGCCATCATCATCAACCGGCAGCATCTGATCTCGGGCGGGCAGCCGGTAGCGGTGTTTGAGCAGGCATTGCGCCAGATTGCCGCCGGTGCCTGAGGCATCAGGCCTGGAGTGATGCAGCCGTCGCAGGCTTGGCCATCACCGCCACAAACGTCGGGCTGCTGAGCTGAGTCTGCAGCCAGGCTTGTAAGGCTGGCATAGGCTGAGCCTGAAACCACT
>CAXNFT010000013.1:0-23281 GCA_964201255.1 Rhodoferax sp. | reverse complement strand
CAGGGCACATCGCGCATGATGTACTCGACCGAGCCAAAGGCCAGCGCCGCATCAGGCTTGTAATGCATGACCAGGAAAATCCCGGTCACGATCTGGATCACCAACACTAGCACCGCCAGCGCACCGAAGATATAGAAGAAATTGAAGTTTTTGGGCGCGTAATACTCGCTCATATGCTCTTTGAAGAGCTTGGAAGCGGGAAAACGGTTGTCGACCCAGTTCAGCAGCTTTTCTGCCGCTGGCGCGTTGGGAGAAATTTCGTGAAATTCAGCCATGATGTTCGTCCTTAGGCCTTCTTGTCTTCGCCGATGAGCAGCTTGGTGTCTGAGAGGTACATGTGCGGCGGCACCTCAAGGTTGTCTGGCGCGGGCTTGTTTTTGTAGACGCGACCAGCCATGTCGAACGTGGAGCCGTGGCAGGGGCAGAAAAAGCCGCCCTGCCAGTCATCGGGCAGTGAGGGCTGGGCACCTGTCTGAAACTTGTCGGACGGCGAGCAGCCGAGGTGGGTGCAAATACCCACGGCCACCATGTACTCAGGCTTGATGGAGCGGGCTTCATTGCGTGCGTAGGCCGGCGCTTGCTCGGCAGGCTTGCGCTCCGATTTTGGGTCGGCCAGCTGTGAATTCAATTTGGGCAGTGCCGCCAGTTGCTCCGGGGTGCGCCGCACAATCCAGACCGGCTTGCCGCGCCATTCGACGGTCATTTTTTCGCCCGGCTTCAAGGCGGAAATATCGGCTTCTACGGCGGCACCAGCCGCTTTGGCACGCTCAGAGGGCTGAAAACTGCTGACAAAAGGCACGACAGCGGCTATACCGCCGACCGCGCCCAAGCAGCTCGATGCGATCAGCCAGGTGCGTTTACTCGCATCCATCTGACCAGGCTCAACTAGGCTCTCACTCATGGGAATCCTCAATGAAAAACATCACTACAGGGTAAGCTCGAATTGTAACTGACCGCTATGGCCGGGCAGAGGTGCCGCCAGTTGCGCCGGGCATTACTTATGGCGGATACTATGTCATTTGTATTTTTAGTCAGGGGAAATAAACGTGGGCGTATTGCAGGAATTTCGGGAGTTCGCGGTTAAGGGCAATGTGATCGACCTGGCCGTCGGCGTGATCATTGGCGGTGCCTTTGGCAAGATTGTCGATTCAGTGGTGGGCGACCTGATCATGCCGGTGGCGGGCATGGTGTTCGGCAAGCTTGACTTCTCTAGTCTCTTTGTGGTGCTCGGGCAAGTCCCAGCGGGCACGGGTACTAGCCTGGACGCCATCCGAAAAGCCGGTGTGCCCGTGTTCGCGTATGGCAGCTTCATCACGGTGGCGGTCAATTTCACGATTTTGGCGTTCATCATCTTCATGATGGTGAAGCAGATCAACCGCATGAAAAAGAACGCAGCCGTCGAACCCGCGCCAGTGGCGCCCGCAGCGCCCGCGGAAGACGTGTTGTTACTCAGAGAGATCCGGGATAGCCTGAAAAAGTAAATTGATATATTTTTAATAGCAATAAACGCTGACCCAGCAAGGGCTAGCGCCATTTATTCTGGATAATTTATTTGGGGGTTCGACAGTTGGCGCGCCATGCGAATGGCCGCCAGCAGGCTCGACGGGTCAGCCTGTCCGCTGCCGGCAATGTCAAATGCGGTTCCATGATCCGGGCTGGTGCGCACCAAGGGCAGGCCCAGTGTGACGTTGACGCCCTGCTCCACTCCCAGGTATTTCACGGGAATTAAGCCCTGGTCGTGGTACATCGCCACCACCACATCAAACGCCGCCGGTTGGCCCACGCTGGCCCTGGCCCGCATGAACACGGTGTCTGGCGCGAACGGGCCTTGCACCTGCAAGCCCTGCGCCTGCGCCGCCGCCACGGCTGGCGCGATGATGTCAAGCTCCTCACGACCAAACAAGCCACCTTCGCCCGCGTGCGGGTTCAGCCCTGCCACAGCGATGCGAGGCGCCCGACCCAGCATGGCTTGCAGTGACCGGTGCGTGATCTGCAAGGTCTGCAGCACCTGATCAAAGGTGACCGCGTCAAGCGCCTGGCGCAGGGAGAGGTGAATGCTGACCAGCACCACCCGCAGTTCTTCGTTGGCGAGCATCATGCGCACCGGCATCGCCGCCACGGTTTGCCGACCATGCGCGGCGGCCAGGGCTTGCAGCATTTCGGTGTGCCCCGGGTAGCCACGATGCGGCGCGCCGGCCAAGGCCAGCGCCTCCTTGTGCAGCGGCGCCGTGACCAACGCACCGATCTGTCCGCGCAGGGCGGCTTGGGTCGCCCAGACCACGCATTCTGCAGCCATGCGGCCCGCGTTGGCGCTCACTGTGCCCATGGTCACCAGCGGTGCAGGTGCTGCCACCTGCAAGACAGGCAGGCAGCGCGGCGGCAGCTCACGCGCATCATCTGGCGCGGCCAGAACCGCTACAGGTAAAACAGGCTCCCCCGAGGCGATTTGCTGAGCTGCGCGTCGCATCGCGGCCACATCACCCGCCACAAAACAAGCTCGGGTCAGCTCAGGCGCATCACGAAAGGCCTTAGCAATGATCTCTGGCCCAATGCCGGCTGGGTCACCCAGTGTGATGGCAATCAAGGGCAAGTTGGCGGCTTGTGGCATGGTTGGCCTGCGGCTTAGGCTGGGTTGTCAATGTCAATGAACTGATGCACCAGGCCGAGTTGCTCAGCCAAATGCTCGCCAACTGCGGCCGCTCCGTAACGCTCGCTCGCATGATGGCCACAAGCCAGGTAGGCCACGCCGCACTCGCGAGCCAGGTGAGCCTGGGGCTCAGAAATTTCACCAGTGATGTAGGCCTGAGCGCCCGCGGCAATGGCCGCCTCAAAATAACGCTGCGCTCCACCACTGCACCACGCTATCTTTGTGATAGCTGAAGCGCTAGACCCGACAAGGGTTACAGCCCGATTTAGCCTTAATTCAACATGCTGGGACAAGGCCCCGGCGTCGGCAAAGCCGGCTGCCTCAACGGGGGCTCCGATACACCCTAGCGCCTGGTCGCCAAACTGGCTCTGTGCCACCAGACCCAAATGTCGGCCCAACTGCGCGTTATTACCCAACACCGGATGGGCGTCGAGTGGCAGGTGATAGGCCAGCAAGTTGATGTCATGCGCCAGCAGCAGCGCAAGCCGATGTTTCATCCAGCCGGTAACACAAGCGTCCTGCCCCTGCCAGAACAGCCCATGGTGCACCAGAATCGTATCGGCCCCCGCCGCCACGGCCGCTTCGATCAAGGCACGGCTGGCGGTCACGCCCGAGACCAGGCAGCGCACCTGCGCCGCGCCTTCCACCTGCAAGCCGTTGGGGCAGTAATCCTTGAAGCGCTCGGGCTGCAGCAGGGCATTCAGAGTTTGGACGAGCTGGTGGCGGTCGATCATGGTTCAGGTGGCGGCAATGGGTCTGGGTTGCGCGCCCGGGCCGGCGCATCAGCCGCCATTGTCGGCGTGTTTTTCGGCCCATTGATTGGCGAGATTCCGACATTGGTTTGGCGCTGCACCACCAAGCTGCTGTCACAGCCCTGATCGGCGGCTATCCAGCGCCAAGCCAGCCGCGCCAGCCAGGGCGCAAGCCGGGGCACCAGGCCTCGCAAGGGGCGCGGCAGAGCGCGTTCAAGAACCCATTCGGGCGCACTCAGGGCACCACAGCGGTAAACGCCAAGCTCGGCCTGCCACTGCAGGGCCACGCAGGCGCCATGTCGGCGCCGCGACAGCAAGATTCCCAGGGGACAGGGGGCAAACAGGCAGCAGACCCCGCAACCGTTGCAGGGCGCACCGAGCACCGGCTTGGACGGCGCTGCGGGCTCGATAGCGATGACGTGGCCTGGCATTGACATGGACCTCTCGACTTTACTTCGTCAATGGCTGCCGGCTACGGCATGCCGCCTACAATTTGTGCACGCCGTCCCGCGCACCTATTTCAAACTTGGCCTTGACCGCCTTGCCCCGCCATGAAACGCTTCTGGTTGTTGTTTTCCCAAACTGTCACCGTACTGCTAGCGGCCTATTTCGTGGTCGGTACCCTTAAGCCTGAATGGGGCGGCCTGCGCAATTGGCGCTCGGGCGGAGTGGCCGTTTTGCAGGCGCCGGTCAGCGACCCAGCTGCAGTGCCCGCCGGCAGCTTTAGGCTAGCCGCGCAAAAAGCCTCGGCCGCCGTAGTCAGCATCAACACCAGCAAGGCCGCGCGCCGGCACCCCAACAGCGGTGACCCCTGGTTCAAGTTTTTCTTTGGCGAACAGGGCAATGAGCCCCAGGTCGGCCTGGGCAGTGGCGTGATCGTCAGCGCCAGCGGCTATATCCTGACCAATAACCATGTGGTCGAGAGTGCCGACGAAATCGAAGTGATTCTGAACGATGGTCGTAATGCCCGGGCTAAGGTCATCGGAACGGACCCCGATACCGACCTGGCCGTGCTCAAAATTGACCTGGAACGCCTGCCGGTGATCGTGCTGGGCAGCTCCGACACACTGCAGGTCGGCGACCAAGTGCTGGCCATTGGCAACCCCTTTGGCGTGGGGCAGACAGTGACCAGCGGCATTGTCAGTGCACTGGGGCGCAACCAACTCGGCATCAACACTTTCGAGAACTTCATCCAGACCGACGCCGCCATTAACCCCGGCAACTCCGGTGGCGCCCTGGTCGACACCCAAGGCAATCTGCTGGGCATCAATACCGCCATCTATTCGCGCTCCGGCGGCAATATGGGCATTGGATTTGCGATTCCCGTCTCAGCGGCACAGTTGGTGCTGGAAGGCATCGTGAAGGATGGCCAGGTGACCCGAGGTTGGATTGGAGTGGAACCCAATGAACTCTCCCCTGAATTGGCAGACACCTTCGGCGTGAAAGCACGCACCGGCGTCATCATCACCGGCGTGCTGCAGAACGGGCCTGCTGCCTTGGCTGGCATTCGTCCCGGCGACGTGATCACATCAGTTGCCGGCAAGCCGGTGACCAATGTGGCGGAACTGTTGTCGCGGGTGGCCGCGCTCAAGCCTGCAAAGGCGGCGCCCTTTAGCTTGCTGCGCCGTGATCAACAACTTGAGCTGCTGGTGTCGCCGGGTGTGCGACCCAGGCCTAAGCCACGGTTGCAGTAGTCGCTCAGGGCCGAGGCGCGTCAGCGTCGTCGACGGGCGCCTGGGTGTGCTTGATGAAAATGCGGGCGGCCCAGATGCCCACCTCATAGAGAAGGCACATGGGAATGGCCAGCGCGAGTTGCGACACGACATCCGGCGGTGTAACGATGGCGGCGATGATGAAGGCCAGCACCACAAAATAACCCCGGAAATCCTTGAGCTTTTGGATTGAGACAATGCCCATACGCGCCAGCACCACCACCACGATGGGCACCTCGAACGCCAGCCCGAAGGCCAGGAACATCGTCAGTACAAAGCTCAGATAGGCCTCGATGTCTGGCGTGGCCGCGATGCTCTTGGGCGCGAAACTCTGGATGAAGCTGAACACCTGCCCAAAAACGAAGAAATAGCAAAACGCCACGCCAATAAAAAATAGCATCGTGCTGGACACCACCAGCGGCATCACCAGCTTCTTTTCATGCGAATACAGCCCCGGCGCGACAAAGGCCCAGACCTGCCACAGTACCACCGGCAAAGCCATCAGGAACGCTGCCATCATCAGCACCTTGAGCGGAACCATGAACGGCGAAATGACCGAGGTAGCAATCAGGGTACTGCCCTTGGGCAGGTGGGCCACCAGGGGTGCCGCCAGCAAGTCGTAAAGGGCGGAGGGTCCGGGGAACAAGGCCAGCAGGGCCGCCGCAATGCCAATAGCCGCCATAGCTTTGATCATGCGATCACGCAGTTCAACCAGGTGCTGCACAAAAGGCTGTTCAGTGCCCTCGAGTTCGTCTTTTTTGGCGGAGGAATCAGTCATTAATTGAACTTTTGGGGCCTATAGCGCGCCACTCGGGCGGCGCCCGACAGTGCCTTGGTGCGGATGCCTGAGCGAGCCTTGTACCAACTCGGCGTAGCCCCTTGTTTGACACGCCATTTCTTGCCAGGGTGGCTGTAGGCTGGATGCGAAACCAGGCCTTCAGCTACTGGCGTGTGACTGGCTGTATCAGTAACTTCAGCCCAGGTTTTTTCAAAATCGCCGGCCTGGGTCTGGATCGCGCTCTCCACCTCTTTGGACGCGCCCTCCACCGTCTCTTTCATCTTCTTGAATTCTTCAAGCTCGATCGAGCGGCTGACTTCGGCCTTGACGTCGGCCACATAACGCTGGGCCTTGCCGAGCATGGTCCCAATAGTACGTGCCAAGCGGGGCAACTTCTCGGGGCCGATCACGATCAGTGCGACTGCGCCAATCAGGGCAATCTTGGATACGCCCAAGTCAATCATATTGGCGCCGGCAAGGGCATCGGGCAAGCATCAGGACTTTTGTTTGGCTTCAACGTCGATCGTTGCCTTTTCGGCGCCGCTGGCCGCCGTCACTTGCGATGGCGCGGCAGCAGTCTTGTCATCCGCTGGCGTACCACCTTCTTTTACGCCGTCCTTGAAGCCCTTGACTGCACCCCCTAGGTCACCCCCAAGGTTTTTCAGCTTCTTGGTGCCAAACACCATCACCACGATCAGCAGCACGATCAACCAGTGCCAAATGGAAAAGGAACCCATGACTTTCTCCTAATAATAAAAACATTTTAGTCGGCACTGCAGACGCTCCGGCAGTGCCAAAAATTAACCCGTGAGCCAGGGCCTCGGGCCACCCATCACATGAATGTGCAGGTGGTGCACCTCCTGCTTCCCATCGGCACCAGTGTTGCTCAACAGCCGAAACCCACCCTCCGGGTAAGGCCGGCATCCTTCCTGCAAGGCCAGCCTTGGCGCCAAGACCATCATACGACCGAGCAAGCCTTCATGTTCGGGTTGCAGTTGCGCCATAGACGGAATGTGCAGCTTGGGAATCATCAAAAAGTGCACCGGCGCCCAGGGGTGGATGTCGTGAAAGGCATAAATTTCATCATCTTGGTAAACCAAGCGTGATGGGATCTGGCCTGCCACGATCCGGCAAAACAGGCAATTCGGGTCTGAAGCCGCAACCGACGCGCTCATGGCGAGTTCTCCATGGGTTGGCCCTGGTTCATGCGCAGCATGCCGGTAACGATGCGGTACAAAAACCAGACTGAAATCAAGCCCCAGGCGATCCACCCAGGCACGACGAACACAAACCACAAAGGCGCGGTCAGCGCATACAGCAGCGCGGCGATCCAGACCGTACGAATTCGCCAGCGAAAGTGAGAGGCATGCCAGCTGCCCTCGGCCATGGGTCGCTTAACCAAGTCAATAACAAGAGCGGCAATCAGCAAGACCGGACCAAGTTGCCCGCCAGGAATTAGCGCGCCAATCGCCACAATCAGGTGCAGCACATAGCTGATAGTGCCTACGGTATTGAGCGACTGCAATTGCTGCGCATCCGGCACAGGTTGGTTCATAAACCAGCCCCTTCACGCGCCAACGCCTTGCGCAATGCTTTTTCTTCAATACCACTGGTACCGGCGCGTCGTTCCAGCTCAGCCAGCACCTGCCTCGGATGCAGGCCGTAGTGGGCCAGCGCAATCAGGCAGTGAAACCAGAGGTCTGCTACCTCGGCCACTATGTTTGAGGGATCAGCACCGTGATCAGCGTCCTTGGCGGCCATCACCACCTCGGTCGCTTCCTCGCCGATTTTCTTGAGAAAAGCCTCCGGCCCGCGATGCAGCAGACGGGCGACATAGCTGGTGTCCGGATCGCCGCCGTGTTGCGGCAGGCGGCTCTCGATCACCTCAGCCAAGCGGGCCAATGTGTCGGGGGGCAAAGGGTATTGGGTCATCGCGGCTTACTTGTAAATGCTTTGTGGGTCTTTCAAGACCGGGTCCCGGGCTTGCCACTGGCCATTGTCATAGACACTGAAAAAGCAGCTGTGGCGACCGGTGTGGCAGGCAATGCCAGGCGAGTGGCCCAATTGGCTAACCCGCAGCAGGATAACGTCCTGATCGCAATCGCGGCGGATTTCGTGCACGGTCTGCACGTGGCCGGACTCTTCCCCCTTGAACCAAAGCTTTCCTCGTGAGCGGCTGAAATACACCGCCCGCCCTGTCTCCGCGGTGGCCTGCAGGGCTTCACGGTTCATCCAGGCAAACATCAGCACGTCGCCCGTGGCGGCCTCCTGTGCAATGGCCGGCACCAGGCCCTGCGAGTCCCATTTGATTTCATCCAGCCATTTCATGTTGGAATTGTCGCCGATTGCCAGGCATCGGTAAGGCGTGGCGACAGGCGTGGCGAACTAGAGGCGCACCGGGATGCCGCAGATGGCAAGGTGAGCCTTGGCTTGTCCGACCGTGAACTCGCCGTAATGGAAGATGCTGGCCGCAAGCACCGCGTCGGCACCGCCAATCCGGATGCCGTCGGCAAGGTGATCCAAGGTTCCAACGCCACCCGAAGCAATGACTGGCACGTCGATCGCATCGCTCACGGCCCGCGTCAGTGCCAAATCAAAACCAGCCTTGGTGCCGTCGCGGTCCATGCTGGTCAGTAGGATTTCACCGGCGCCGTGTTCGGCCATTTGGCGGGCCCAGGCCACGGCGTCGAGCCCCGTGTTTTTGCGCCCGCCGTGGCTATAAACATCCCAGCCCTCACCACGGGCTCGCATGTCCTCGCCAAAGCGCCGCTTGGCATCAATCGCCACCACGATGCACTGAGCGCCATAGCGTTGTGAGATCTCCTGGATGACCTGCGGCCGCGCCAGGGCGGCCGAATTGAAGCTGGTTTTGTCAGCGCCGGCATTAAGCAGACGGCGCACATCGTCCACGGTACGGACGCCACCGCCCACGGTCAAGGGTATAAATACCTGCGAGGCAACCGCCTCGATGATGTGCAAGATCAGGTCACGGCCGTCGCTGGTGGCGGTGATGTCAAGAAAGGTGAGCTCATCGGCCCCCTGCTCGTTGTAGCGAGCCGCTATCTCCACCGGATCGCCGGCGTCGCGCAGCTCAAGGAAATTAACGCCTTTGACCACCCGCCCGGCTGTCACATCCAGGCAGGGGATGATGCGCTTAGCGAGCACCCGTCATCCGTTGAGTTCGTCGGCGCGTGTCTGCGCTGCCGCGAAATCCAAGTCACCGCTGTAGATGGCTCGGCCGCAAATCACTCCCTCAACGCCGTCGTCTTCTGCTGCGCACAGGGCCTCGATATCGGCGATGCCACTCAGGCCGCCGGACGCGATTACCGGGATCGTGAGCGCCTGCGCCAGCTTGACCGTTGCCTCGATGTTGATGCCTGTCAGCATGCCGTCGCGGCCAATGTCGGTGTAAATGATGGACTCAACCCCATAGTCCTCGAATTTTTTAGCCAAATCAACCACGTCGTGCCGGGTGAGCTTGCTCCAGCCATCGGTCGCGACCTTGCCTTCCCGCGCATCAAGCCCCACGATGATGTGACCGCCAAACGCTGTACAGGCGTCCTGCAGAAAACCAGGGTTTTTGACTGCAGCAGTGCCAATAATGACGAAGCGCAGGCCGGCATCCAGGTAGCGCTCAATGGTGTCAAGGTCACGAATGCCGCCCCCGAGCTGAACATCAACCTCGCTCCCTACCTCACGCAGAATCTTGCGAATGGCCATCTCATTCTTGGGGTGGCCAGCGAAGGCGCCATTCAGGTCAACCAGATGCAAGCGCCGCGCGCCCTTGCTGACCCAGCTGCGGGCCATCGCGGCGGGGTCTTCGCCAAACGTGGTCGATTGCGCCATGTCGCCCTGCTTGAGGCGAACACACTGGCCGTCTTTGAGATCGATTGCAGGAATTAAAAGCATAGTGCTTCAGAGGGGTGGGGAAACGGGCACAAGGCCACACTACCAGCCACGGGGATCGCCATCAGGGACGCCAGTGCAGGAAGTTCCGGTACAGGGAGAGACCGTGGGTGGCACTTTTTTCCGGGTGAAATTGCGTTGCAAAAATATTATCGCGCGCAATGGCCGAGCAAAAGCGCTGACCGTACTCGGTCTCGCCCACAGTGTGGCGCGCATCCGACGGTTTGGCGAAAAAACTGTGGACAAAATAGAAGTAACTGCCCTCGGGTATAGATTTCCATACCGCGTGCCCGGCACCGGCGGTGCCAGCGCGGTCCACCTGGTTCCAGCCCATTTGAGGCACCTTGTAGCGGCTGCCGTCGGGCTGTAACTGGCCGCGCAACTCAAATTTACTCACCTGGCCATGTACCAGACCCAGGCCCGGCGTGTCTCCCTCGGCACTGTGGTCCAGCAGCATCTGCATGCCCACACACACTCCAAACAGTGGCTTGCTGGCAGCCGCTTCGAGCACCGCCGCAAGCAGCCCTGATGCGCGCAGCTCATGCATGCAGTCTGGCATGGCACCCTGGCCGGGCAAGACCACACGCTCGGCGGCTCGCACCTCGTCTGGGCGGTTGGTCACCAGCACCTGGTGTCCGCTGTCTGCTGCCGCAGCCTTGACCGCCTGCGACACCGAACGCAGGTTGCCCATCCCGTAGTCGACGACCGCGACTGTGCTCAAAGGCTGCCCTTGGTCGACGGAATTATGGCCAGCGCGCGGGGATCGAACTCAAGCGCCACGCGCAGGGCACGGGCAAAGGCCTTGAACACGGTCTCGGCCTGGTGGTGCGCGTTCTCGCCGCGCAGATTGTCAATGTGCAATGTCACAAACGCGTGGTTGGCAAAACCCTGAAAAAACTCGTGCGCCAACTGGCTGTCAAAGGTGCCAATCATGCTGCTCTTGAAGGGCACGTTCATCACCAGCCCGGGCCGGCCTGAAAAATCAACCACCACCCGCGATAGCGCCTCGTCCAGCGGGACATAAGCATGCCCGTAGCGGCGCATGCCTCGTTTGTCACCCACAGCCCGATAAACCGCCTGGCCCAGCGTGATGCCCACGTCTTCCACGGTGTGATGGCCGTCAATATGCAAATCGCCCTCGGCCTGGACGTCTAGGTCAATCAGTCCGTGGCGCGCAATCTGGTCCAGCATGTGATCAAAAAAACCAATGCCGGTGTGCAAGCGCGCAAGACCCGTGCCATCCAGGTTGACCCGCACCGTGATCTTGGTCTCTGCCGTGCTGCGGGACACCTCGGCGGTACGTGGTGCGGCGGGGTCGGGCGATGAGGTGATGGTCATAGGGATTCCTGCAAGGCGGCGAGCAATAAACGGTTTTCGTCAGCGGTGCCCACTGTCAGGCGCAGGCAGTTGGTCAGCAGCGGGTGCAGGGACGATACATTCTTGACCAGCACCTTGCGTTGTTTCAGTCCGTTAAAGCTACGCTGTGCATCCGGCACCCGCAGCAGAATCATATTGGCTTCACTGGGGTAAGCACGGGCGCCAGGCAAATCAGCCAACGCTTCAAAAAGCATAGCACGTTGTTCACGTATTGCAAGGGCTTGCGCTGCAAACACCGCCTCATGCTCGAGTGCAAACAGGGCACACTCGCAGTTCAACACACTCACGTTATACGGTGGCCGCACTTTGTCCACCTGCTCGATAAGCGCCTGCGGCCCCATCAGGTAGCCCAGCCGAACGCCAGCCAACCCAAACTTGGACAGTGTGCGCATCAGCAGCACATGGCTATGCCGGCCCATGCGCTCAAGGTAGCTTTTGCTGGCAAACGGCTGGTAGGCCTCATCCATCACCACCAAGCCGCCCTGCTCGCGCACAGCCAGGATGATGCGCTCAATCACCGCATCGTCCCAAAGATTGGCCGTGGGGTTGTTCGGGTAGGCCAGGTAGGTGATGGCGGGCCGGTGCTGTTCAATGGCGGCCAGCATGGCGGCCTCGTCCAGCTCAAAATCAGGCGTCAAGGGCACTCCATGGAAGGCCAGCCCCTGCAACTGAGCGCTCATGGCATACATCACAAAACCCGGTACCGGCGCCAGCACGCTGGCCCCAGGCAGGGCGCAGGCCAGCGCCAGCAGGCTGATCAGCTCGTCCGAGCCATTGCCCAGCATCAGGGCATGGCCCAAGGGCAGTCCAACGTGGCGACTCAAGGCCGCCCGCAGCTCGTCGGCCCGAGCCCCCGGGTAGCGGTTGATCGCCAGCGCGCCCAACCGTTGACCCAACTCGGCCTGCAGGGCGGGCGGCAGTTGGTATGGGTTTTCCATGGCGTCCAGCTTGACCATGCCGGTCGAGTCCTGAATGGCGTAGGCGTGCATGGCTTGCACCTCCTGGCGAAAAACCTGTTGCAGGATGTCCTTCATAGCTTGCTCCTCGGTGCCGGTACCGTGTCGAGCCGCATCTCCGCCGCCCGCGCGTGGGCCTGGAGCCCTTCGCCATAGGCCAGCTCGGCGGCAATCGGGCCCAGCACCTGAGCACCAGCTCGGCTGACTTCGATCAGGCTGCTGCGCTTCTGGAAGTCGTACACACCCAGCGGTGAGCTAAAGCGGGCGGTACCGCTGGTGGGCAGCACGTGGTTGGGTCCAGCGCAGTAGTCGCCCAGACTCTCGCTGGTGTAGGCCCCCAGGAAGATGGCACCAGCATGTTTGAGTAACGGCTGCCAGCGCGACGGCTCGCGGCTGCTGACCTCGAGATGCTCAGGCGCTATTCGGTTACTCAGTGCGCAGGCTTCTTCCATGCTGCGGGTGAGGATCAGGGCGCCACGGTCATTGAGCGAGCGGGCGATGATGGCGGCGCGGGGCATCTCGGGCAACAGGCGGGTGATGCTGGCCTGTACGGCAGTAATGTAGGCCGCGTCTGGGCAGAGCAGGATGCTTTGCGCCAGCTCATCATGCTCGGCCTGAGAAAACAGGTCCATCGCCACCCAGTCAGGCGGCGTGCTGCCGTCGGCCAGCACCAGAATCTCGCTGGGACCAGCGATCATGTCGATGCCCACGGTGCCGAACACGCGCCGCTTGGCCGCAGCCACATAGGCATTGCCCGGGCCGGTGATCTTGTCCACCTTGGGAATGGTGGCAGTGCCGTAGGCCAGCGCGGCCACGGCCTGGGCACCGCCGATGGTGAAGACGCCGTGCACACCCGCCAGGTGTGCAGCGGCCAGCACCAGCGGGGTTTTTTCGCCCTTAGGCGTCGGCACGACCATGATGATCTCCGCCACCCCGGCCACCTGGGCTGGTATGGCGTTCATCAGCACCGACGACGGGTAGGCCGCCTTGCCGCCCGGCACGTAGATGCCGACGCGGTCCAGCGGCGTGACCTTCTGCCCCAGCAATGTGCCGTCAGGGTCGCGGTACTGCCAGCTCTGGCCGGTGGCACGCTTTTGCGCCTCGTGGTAGGCCCGTACCCGCTGGGCAGCGGCTTGAAGCGCCTGCCGTTGCGCTTGCGGAATGGCATCAAAAGCCTGGCGCAGTTCGGCCGGGGACAGCGCCAGCGCCGCCACACTGGGCGCATCGAGCGCGTCAAAACGGCGTGTGTACTCCAGCACGGCGGCATCGCCGCGCTGCTGCACATCTGCCAAGATCTCAGCCACGCGCTGCTCAATGGCGGCATCGGCATGCGCCGACCAGTGCAAACGGGCCTGAAAATCAGGCTCAAAAGTGGCGCTAGCCGTTGATAAATAAAGGGGGTTCGCTACCAATTTCATAGCGATATTCGCCACCTATGAGACACGGATGGCACCGGCAAAGGCGTCAATGATGGCGCGGATCGGCGCCTGCTTGAGCTTGAGCGCGGCCTGATTCACCACCAAGCGAGCGCTGATGTCCATGATGTGCTCAACCTCGACCAGCTGGTTGGCACGCAAAGTATTGCCCGTCGAGACCAGGTCCACGATGGCATCTGACAGGCCGACCAGCGGGGCCAACTCCATGCTGCCATAGAGCTTGATCAGGTCCACGTGAACGCCCTTGGTGGCAAAGAACTCGCGCGCGATGGCCACGTATTTGGTGGCGACGCGTAGCCGAGAGCCCTGACGCACGGCGTAGGCATAGTCAAAATCAGCCCGCACCGCCACGCTGATGCGACAGCGCGAAATGCCCAGGTCTAAGGGCTGGTAAAGACCGGCCGCGCCAGCGCTGCCGCCCCAGTCTGCGATGTGCTCGATCAGCGTGTCGCGACCGGTGATGCCAAGGTCGGCGCCGCCATATTGCACATAGGTGGGCACATCAGTGGCCCGCACCACCAGAACTCGCACGCCCGGTCGGTTGGTGTCGAGAATCAGCTTGCGCGAGGTGTCCGGGTGGTCCAGCACTTCGATGCCGGCGGCGCGCAGCAGCGGCAGGGTTTCCTCAAAGATGCGGCCTTTGGACAGGGCTAAGGTGATCATTTGATGCGCTGAATGTCCGCCCCCAGGGCGCGCAGCTTGCTCTCCATCTGGTCATAGCCGCGGTCCAGGTGGTAGATGCGGTCCACCACCGTATCGCCGTCCGCCACCAGACCGGCAATCACCAGGCTGGCCGAAGCGCGAAGGTCGGTGGCCATGACGGTGGCGCCCGACAGCTGGGTCACGCCTTCGACCAACGCCACCTTTCCGTCAATCTGGATACTGGCGCCGAGGCGAACCAGCTCATTGACGTGCATGAAGCGGTTCTCAAAAATAGTCTCCGTCACCTTGGCTGTCCCGATTGAGATGGCATTCAGCGCCATAAACTGGGCCTGCATGTCGGTTGGAAAACCCGGGTACTCGGTGGTGCGAAAGCTCTGCGCGCGCAAGCGACCATTAACCTGCACCCGGATGCCTTCGGCCAGTGGCGTGATGGTGGCGCCAGCGTCGCGGAGTTTTTCAATCACCGCCTCCAGATGGTCGCCGCGACCATGGCGCAAAAGCACGTCGCCACCGGTGGCGGCCACCGCACATAAAAAGGTGCCCGTCTCAATGCGGTCCGCCACCACCTGGTGAGTGACACCGTGCAGTTGTGGAACGCCCTGGATCCGGATGCGGCTGCTGCCGTGGCCTTCGATGCGGGCACCCATGGCGATCAGCATCTCGGACAGGTCAGGGATCTCGGGCTCTTGTGCGGCGTTTTCCAGGATGGTTTCACCCTCGGCCAGACAGGCGGCCATGAGGAAGTTTTCGGTACCTGTGACGGTGACCATATCGGTGGCGATTCGGGCGCCGCGCAGCCGCTTCAGGCCCGGCGCCAGGCGCGCGACCATGTAGCCGTGCTCCACCTTGATGTCGGCGCCCATAGCGCTCAGGCCCTTGATGTGTTGGTCCACCGGGCGCGAGCCAATGGCGCAGCCTCCCGGCAAGGAGACTTTGGCATGGCCAAAGCGCGCCAGCAGGGGGCCCAGCGCCAGCACCGAGGCACGCATGGTCTTGACCAGCTCGTAGGGAGCTTCAGGAGTGTGAAGGGCGCTGGCGTCAAGCTGCAACAGGCCGTCTTCCGAGCGTTCGGCCTGCACGCCCATATTGCGGATGAGCTTGAGCATGGTGGCTACGTCCTGCAGACGCGGCACATTGCGCAGGGTGACGGGCTCGGTGGTCAGCAGGCAGGCACACAGCTCGGGCAGGGCAGCATTTTTAGCGCCCGATATCGCCACCTCGCCATGAAGGCGGCGGCCGCCGCGAATCAAGAGTTTGTCCATGGGCTCGGTCAGGCCTGCTGGGCGGCCCACTCGGCCGGAGTGAAGGTTTTCATCGACAGGGCATGCACCTCGTCGGTGTGGATCTTGGCGCCGAGTGTGGCGTAGACCTGCTGGTGGCGGCGGATGGGGCGCTGGCCTTCAAACTCGGGCGAGACGATGGTGGCGTACCAGTGGCGGCCGTCGCCTTCGAGTTCGAGGTGCTCGCAGCGCAGGCCAGCGGCGATCAGGGTCTTGAGTTGGTCTGCGGTCATGTCAGAGGTCCGTTTGGAGAGGTTCAGCTGCGGATCTTGTAGCCGATGCGCAGCAGGTGCACTGCCAGCGTGCTGGCCACCGCCAGGGCGACACCCACAATGGTCAGGCTAAGCCAAGGCGACACATCACTCTGGCCAAAGAAGCCAAAGCGAAAGCCGTCAATCATGTAGAAGAAGGGGTTGAGGTGGCTCACCCCCTGCCAAAACGCGGGCAACGAATGGATGGAGTAAAACACGCCGCTGAGGAAGGTCATGGGCATGATGACAAAGTTCTGGAAGGCGGCAAGCTGGTCAAACTTTTCGGCCCACAGGCCAGCGATCAGCCCCAGGGTACCGAGCAGCGCTGCGCCCAGCACCGCAAACACCACGATCCACAGCGGCGCCACCACACCGGGCGCCGCAAACCAAGCGGTGACCACAAACACGCCCGAGCCGACCACCAGGCCGCGGGCCACCGAGGAGCCGACATAGGCAAAAAACCAGCTCCAGTGCGACAGCGGCGTGAGCAGCAGAAACACCAGGTTACCCATGATCTTGCTCTGAATCAGCGAGGACGAGCTGTTGGCAAATGAATTTTGTAGCACGCTCATCATGACCAGCCCCGGCACCAAAAAGGCGGTGTAGCTGATGCGGTCGTAAACCTTGACATGGTTTTCCAGCACATGGCCGAAGATTAGCAGGTACAGCACAGCGGTGAGCACCGGAGCCGCCACGGTCTGGAAGCTGACCTTCCAGAAGCGCAGCACTTCCTTGTAGAGCAGGGTACGCCAACCGGTCATGGTGAGTGCGCAGCCGCAGCCCCGCCCTCGTGCTGATGGCCCATGAGTGCCAGGAAGACATCTTCCAGGTCGGCCTTGCGCACCTCGATGTCCTGCGCCAGCAGGCCGGCCTGTCGCACAGCCGCCAAGTAGGTCTCAATGTCCAGGGCATCATGGGCCGGGAACTGCACGATGCGTCCGGTGATGCGGGCCCGTTGGGCCAGGGCCGGTGGCAGCTCGCCGTCGATTTTGAAGCGCAGCACATTGCCCGAGGCGGCCTTGAGCAGTTCACTGGTGCGGTCGAGCGCAATCACGCGACCGGCCTTGAGCATGGCAATGCGGCCGCACAGGGCCTCGGCCTCTTCCAGGTAATGGGTGGTCAGCAACACGGTGTGCCCCTGCTTGTTGAGCCGGGCAATGAACTGCCACAGGGTCTGGCGCAGTTCCACGTCGACGCCCGCGGTGGGCTCGTCGAGCACGATCACCGGCGGCTTGTGCACCAGGGCCTGCGCCACCAAAACGCGGCGTTTCATGCCGCCAGACAGCTGGCGCATGTTGGCGTTGGCCTTGTCGGTCAGGCCAAGACTGTCAAGCAGTTCGTCGATCCAGGCATCGTTGTGGCGGATGCCAAAGTAACCCGACTGAAAGCGCAGCGCCTCGCGCACATTGAAAAACGGGTCAAACACCAGCTCTTGGGGCACCACGCCCAGCTTGCGCCGGGCCTGAGCGTAGTCGGTCTGCACATCGCTGCCCAGCACCTTAACGCTGCCGGCGTTGGCGCGGGTCAGTCCGGCAAGGATGGAGATCATGGTGGTCTTGCCGGCGCCGTTGGGGCCCAGCAGGCCAAAAAATTCACCGGCCTGTATGTCTAGGCTGACCTGGTCCAGCGCCAAAAAGGTACTGTCCTTGGGTCCGCGCGGAGATGGGTAACTTTTGGAGACGGACTGAAACGAGATCGCGGGCATGGATACCACTAGTTTACGGGCTCACTCGGCCTCAGCGACCAGCAAGTCGCCAATGCCGTAGAGCGCCGCCAAATCTGCCAGCCGAGTGGGCATGTGCGCCACGGCAAAGCTCTTGCTCATGGCCATACTCTGCCGCCGCAACTCCAGCAGTACGGCCAATGCCGCCGAGTCAAAGCGCAGCAGAGCACTGGCATCCACCACCACGGCTGCAGCCTGAGCAGGCAGTTCCAGCTGCAGCGCACGCAGGCAAGCCTTGGCCTCGGATTGAGTCAGTTGAGGGGGCAGCACCAACACCATCAGCCTTTTTTAGCATTGGCCTTGTTGCGCTCGGACAGCGTGGTAATCAGCCCGTTCAAGCCCTTGGCATTGATTTCCTGCGCAAACTGGCTGCGGTAGGTCTCAACCAGCCAGACGCCCAACACATTCAGGTTGTAGATTTTCCAGCCGGCGCCCTGCCCCGGGGTTTTTTCCAGGCGGTAATCAAGCTGGATCGCATCGCCCTGGCCCTTCACCTCGGTTCGCACCACGACTTCTTTGTCCTCAGGGGCAGCGCGCAGGGGTTTGACGATGATCGTCTGATCAATGATCTGGGTCAAGGCACCCGCATAGGTGCGCACCAGCAGGGTCTTGAATTCGTCCTGCAAACGCTTTTGTTGCTCTGGCGTGGCCTGGCGCCAGGCCGGTCCTACGGCCGAGGCTGTCATGCGCTGAAAGTTCACGTTCGGCATGATTTTGGTGTCGACCAGCGTGACGATACGGCCAACATCACCGGCTTGGATCGACTTGTCGGCGCGGATGGTGTCCAAAACCTCGGTCGACAGGCGCTTGATCAGCACGTCAGCGGCCTCGTCAGCGGCCCAGGCGGGTAAGGCCAGCAGGCTGGCGCCACCCAGAAGGCAAGTCGCAAGGCATTGGTTGAGGAGTCGACGAATCATGGTGGAGCTTTCTTATCTGGGACTTCTGGCTGCGTCGGAGCGTCTTCTTCCGGCGGATAGCCGCCAAAGATATCATTTCTTCGTCGCTGCAAAAAGGCGTCGCGGGTGAAGGTGTAACGGTCCAGGGCCACTTCTTCGAGCATGGTCGTGGCCTTGAGCAAGCTGGACCGGGTGTCAACGCCGCGCAGCAAGGTCGCCGCATTACGCCCAGGCACATAGGGAATTTGCCTGACCAGGTCGCCTTGCCAGTCCAGCGGCAACGCCACGGTGTCCCGCAATGTGGATGGCCCAAACAATGGCAGCACCAGGTAAGGGCCGGGCGGGACGCCCCAGAAACCCAGGGTGTGGCCGAAATCCTTGGTGTGCCGCTCGATGTCCATCTCGGAGGCCACATCGACCACGCCACCCATCCCAATCAAGGTGTTGAACACCACCCGCGTCACGTTGTCAGTTAACGCCCGGCCGTTCAGCTGAAGCCCGCTATTGACGGCGGACCAGACATCTTCCAGGTTGCTGAACACATTACCGATTCCTTGGCGGACCCTTGTCGGTGTGCGGTCTCGGTACAGCGTGGCGACCGGTTTGACCAGCGCTGTGTCGAGGGCATCGTTCAAGCGAAACACGCTCTGATTGAACGGCTCCAGCGGGTCAACTGGGTTAGCCTGAGGGCCACTGGCACAACCCACCAAGGCGAGCATCAGCCCGGCCAACAGCAGCGTATGGGCTGCCCTACGGCCTGGCTGGCGTAGGCTCTCCTGACCAGTTAAGCCCGGGCCGCTAACCGTCATGGTTTCGCCTTGGGCGTTGCGTCCGGCGTGCTGGCATCGGCTGCTTTGTTGTACAAAAATTGGCTGATCAGGCTCTCTAGCACCACGGCCGACTGGGTGTTACCAATGACATCGTCCGCCGCCAGGTTTTTCACATCCGCGCCGGCTTCGAGCCCGAGGTACTGCTCACCGAGCAGGCCGCTGGTCAGGATCTTGAGGGAGCTGTCTTTCGGAAAGGCATATCGGCTCTCCAGCGCCAGAGTGACGCGGGCCTGAAAGGACTTGTCGTCAAACACAATCTTCTCAACGCGCCCCACCACCACGCCGGCGCTGCGCACCGCGGCCTTGGGCTTGAGGCCGCCCACATTGTCAAACTTGGCGGCCACCCGGTAGGTGGTCTGAAAACTCAGACTCAAGAGGTTGGCCGACTGCAGGGCCAGAAACAGGATGGCGACGGCACCGATCAGCACAAACAGGCCAACCCAGACATCATTTTTGGAGCGTTGCATGCGGCTTCTTTC
Organism: Rhodoferax sp.; assembly: GCA_964201255.1. GTDB lineage: Bacteria > Pseudomonadota > Gammaproteobacteria > Burkholderiales > Burkholderiaceae_C > Rhodoferax. The sequence goes on along the minus strand of CAXNFT010000013.1, from coordinate 3,595 downwards.
TATATCGTAAACATCATGGCAGTCAGGATGAAATCCAGACCCAGCACCGCCAGCGAGGCGACCACCACCGTGCGGGTCGTGGCGCTGGCAACCCCTTCAGGCGTCGGCTGCGCCTGATAGCCCTGCAGAAGGGCGACGAAGGTCACGGTAAAGCCAAACACCACGCTCTTGATCACCCCGTTGCCGACGTCTTTCCAGACATCGACGCCGCCCTGGATCTGGCTCCAGAACGAACCTGCATCTACCCCGATCATCAGTACACCAACCACCCAGCCGCCGATGATGCCCATGGCGCTGAACACCGCCGCCAGCAGCGGCATCGTGATGACGCCAGCCCAAAAACGTGGCGCCAGAATGCGCTGCACGGGATCCACCGCCATCATCTCCATCACGCTGATCTGCTCGCCAGCCTTCATCAGGCCAATCTCAGCGGTGAGCGAGGTACCTGCGCGCCCCGCAAACAGCAGCGCCGTAACCACCGGCCCCAACTCGCGCACCAGGCTGAGTGTCACCAGCAGGCCCAGCGCCTCGGATGAGCCGTAACGCTGCAAGGTGTAGTAACCCTGCAGGCCAAACACAAAGCCGACAAACAGGCCCGACACGGCAATAATGGCCAGCGAGTAGTTGCCCAGGAAATGAATTTGATCACGTACCAGGGAAAACCGGCGCAGAGCCGGCAGCAGGGTGGTCAGCAAGCGGCCAAACAGGCGCGCACCGTGGCCCAAGCCGGCGAGTTGGCGCCGCACACCGAAGCCCAGGTCAGCAGGTTTGTACCAGCTCATGACGTGGCCACCCCAAAGTCTTCGGCTACGCTGGGGCCGGGGTAATGGAAACGCACCGGGCCGTCCGACAGGGCATTGACATATTGGTACACCAGCGGGTCGCTGCTTTGGCGCACCTGGTCGGGTGTGCCTTGGGTGGCGATCTTGCCGTTGGCCAAAATAATCACATGGTCGGCGATGGCAAAGGTCTGCTCCAGCTCATGCGAGACAAAAATACTGGTCAGGCCCATCGAATCATTCAGTTGCCGAATCAGGCGAGCGGCTGTGCCGAGGGAAATCGGATCGAGCCCGGAAAACGGCTCGTCGTACATCACCAGTTCAGGGTCGAGCGCGATGGCACGCGCCAAGGCAATGCGACGTGCCATACCGCCCGACAGGTCACTGGGCATCAGGTCTCGCGCACCACGCAGGCCCACGGCGTTGAGCTTCATCAACACTATGTCACGGATCAGCGGCTCGGGCAGGTCGGTGTGCTCGCGCAGCGGGAAGGCCACGTTCTCGAAGACCGACAGGTCGGCAAACAGGGCGCCAAACTGGAACAGCATGCCCATGCGCCGGCGCGCGGCGTACAAGGCGGCCTGGTTCATGGGGCCGATGTCCTGGCCATCAAACAGGGTTTGTCCGGACTGGGCCCGGTTTTGGCCGCCAATGAGCCGCAGGATGGTGGTTTTGCCGCCACCCGAAGCACCCATCAGGGCGGTGACCTTGCCACGCGGCACCACCAGAGAGGTGTCGTCCAGAATAACGCGTTCACCGTACCCAAAGGTCAGGTGACGCAATTCAACGAGGGATTCAGAGGGGGATGCGGCCATAAACAACAGACCGGCACTGACCGGGACGTGCAGATCATAAGGGATTGCCCTAACTCCCCGCGGTCACAACCCGGTCTTTACCCCAGCATTACCTAGGCAATTCGCTAAATCCCATCAAAAACTCGTCCACGGCCCGAGCGGCCTGTCGACCTTCACGGATAGCCCAGACCACCAGGCTCTGGCCACGGCGAATGTCGCCAGCGGCAAAGACTTTAGGCACATTGGTGGCATAACCGCCCACCACATCCGTACCGGCCCGGGCATTGCCGCGTGCATCGCGGGCGACGCCAAAACTGTCCAACACTGTAGCGACCGGGCTGACAAAGCCCATGGCCAGCAGCACCAGATCGGCCGCAAGCACCTCCTCACTGCCCGCCACCTCGGCCATTTTGCCGTCACGCCACTCAACGCGCACTGTCTTCAGACCTGTGACTTTGCCCTCCGCCCCCAGAAACTCTTTGGTGGAGATGGCGAATTCGCGCTCGCAGCCCTCTTCATGGCTGGAGCTGGTACGCAGCTTAAGCGGCCAGTAAGGCCAGGTCAGCGGACGGTTTTCTTCGACAGGTGGCTCCGGCATCACTTCGAACTGGGTCACACTGGCAGCGCCGTGGCGGTTACTGGTGCCGACGCAGTCGCTGCCGGTGTCGCCGCCACCGATCACGATCACGCGCTTGCCCTCTGCGCGCAATTGGTCGACCAGCGTGTCGCCAGCGTTGACCTTGTTTTGCTGAGGCAGGAACTCCATAGCGAAATGAATGCCGGAAAGCTCACGACCAGGAACAGGCAGATCGCGCGACTGCTCAGCGCCGCCGGTCAGCAGCACCGCATCAAAGTCTTGCTGCAGCTGGGCGGGTGACACCGTCTCGTGGGCCCAGTTGGTCACCTTGGAACCTTCGGGCAGAACGCCCACCATAACGCCAGTGCGGATGGTGACGCCCTCGGCCTCCAACTGCGCCACGCGGCGGTCGATGTGGCTTTTTTCCATCTTGAAGTCAGGGATGCCGTAGCGCAAGAGGCCACCAACCCGGTCATTTTTCTCGAACAGCGTCACAGCGTGGCCGGCGCGCGCCAGCTGCTGCGCGGCCGCCATGCCAGCCGGGCCGGAGCCCACCACCGCCACTTTTTTGCCGGTGTCCAGCGCGGCCGGACGCGGTTGCACCCAGCCCTCGCTCCAGGCCCGGTCAATGATGGCGTGCTCGATCGACTTGATGCCCACGGCATCGTCGTTCACATTCAGGGTGCATGCTGCCTCGCAGGGCGCTGGGCAAATGCGGCCGGTGAACTCGGGGAAGTTGTTGGTGCTGTGCAGCACCTCGATGGCGTTCTGCCAGTCACCGTGGAACACCAGCTCATTGAAATCAGGAATGATGTTGTTGACTGGGCAACCACTGTTGCAAAACGGCGTTCCACAGTCCATGCAGCGCGCCGACTGCTGTTTGGCCTGCTGGTCATCTAGCCCAATGACGAACTCTTTGTAGTTTTTAAGCCGCTCTGGCACAGGCTTGTAGCCTTCGTCGAGCCGCTCAAACTCCATGAAACCGGTGATTTTTCCCATTTGGGTCTTTCCTTAGCTAAAGCGCGATGCGCTCACTTGACGACGGGGGGCATGGATTCCCGCGAGCGCGGGAATGACGGCGTGGCGGACAAACGGCAAGGCGTGCGCGCATGGATTCCCGCGTACGCGGGAATGACGGGATACGCGACATGCATTGCAGCGTACGCGGGAATGACAGGGTGCGGGGATGACGGGGTGGGTGTCATCCCCGGCCACGACCGGGGATCCATGCCAGCGTGCTCGATTACTTGACATCGATCGCTTCTTTTTTGATAGCGCTAGAACCAGCATTGACAGGGGCCGACGCCGCTTTCTTCGCATGAATCTCACCCAGCGCCCGCTTGTATTCCAGCGGGAAAACCTTGACGAATTTCAGGCGGGACTGGTCCCAGGTGTCGAGCAGTTCGCGGGCGCGCTTGCTGCCGGTCCAACGGTTGTGGTCTTCC
>CAXNFT010000012.1:0-24133 GCA_964201255.1 Rhodoferax sp. | reverse complement strand
TCAGCCGCCGGGTCCTGGGGAACTTTGGTCTGTGGTTTGGTTGCCGGGCGCAGTGCTGGTGGTTGCAGCTTTACGGGTACAGGTACGGGTACTGGTATTTGGCGCGGCTCGGGCGGCTGAATCATCAGCTGCAAGGCCAATATTCGCTCTGGGGCTTTTGCCGGCGCATCGATATGAAAAGCCGAAAGTACCATGGCATGGCAGGCCAGCACGCCACTTACCAGCAGAACTGTGCGGCCGGGGCGACGCGCGTTGTCCAAGATAACGACGTCAAGCCGTGGGGGAGGGCTCAGCGACAAGCGGGTCGCCGGGTAGCATCAATACAAATGCTGCGGTACAGCAGGCAATGGCCGCCATGGCCAACAGCAGGCTAGAAAATCCCGCTGCCTTCACCATCGGCCCCAAAGCGTAAACCGCCAGTGAACTGATGCCAAAAGAGACCGCCAACCGCATCCCGGTGACTCGCGAGCGGATGGCGTCATCCACATAGCGCACGATCATCGCGTCGGTAAACGGAATTGCACCAAAAATAGCCACCATGAAGCCGATTTGCAGACCGAACAGCAGCCAGCCCTGGGCATTGGCCGCCAACAGGAACATGGGAATTTGCAGCAAGACCACGCCCAAATAAAGGCGCTTGAGGGCAAAGCGGTCAATCAGTTTGCCGACCACCAGCTGGGCCAGAGAAGCCACCGCATAGACGCAGGCCAGCAGCATGCCCAATTGCGCCGGGTCCTCCACCAAACCCTCAAAACGTTCACGCAGCAATTGGCCATTGCCATTGGTGGTGAAGTTGAACAGCAGGCTGCTGGACACCGCAGCAAAGGTCATCACCACAAACAGCCTCGCCAACAGGCGGGGCGGCAAGGCAATGCGAGCTTTGCTGGTTCGTTTGGCGGGGGATTCGGTCTCTCGCGAACTCCAACGTAGAAACAGCAGGCCGCAGGCCAGGGACAGCAAGGCTGGTGCCACAAAGGCCATGCGCCAACCGACATACTTGACCATGAAGCCAGTCAGGATCGCTGCGAGCGCAATTCCGAGGTTGCCGACCAGGCCATTCAGACCGATCGTGGCGCCAGGGCGTCGTGCATGCTGAAGCAGCATCGGTATACCCACAGGGTGGTAGATGGATGACGCTGCGCCCAGCAAGGTCAGCGCGACTGCCATCTGCCAGGCGTTTTGTGCTGCGGCGCACAGCAGAGCTGTAGCGCTGATCCCGAAAAAAAACACCACCATCATGTTGCGCCGGCCCCAAAGGTCGCCCAAGCGGCCCGCCGGTACAGAGCCCAAGCCAAACAGCAGGAAGGCTCCTGCGCTGTACGGCATCAGGTCTTCCCAGCGGGAAAAGCCAAATTCCGGCGCGATGCTGGTGACTGCGGTGGCAAATATCAGCAGAACCATGTGATCAAGGGCATGGCCCAGGTTGAGAAGTCTTGTGGCGGCGGGCGTGAGTGTCATGTTGGTCGGGTGTCCATCAGTAGTTCAGTCGTTCCGGTCGGATTTCCTGCAGGATGGTGGTCGCGATCTCTTCGATCGACTTGGTGGTGGAGGACAACCATCGGATGCCGCTGCGACGCATCATGGCCTCTGCCTCTTTGACCTCCATGCGGCAATTGTCCAAGGCGGCGTAACGCGAGTTGGGGCGCCGCTCGTTGCGAATCTCGCTGAGGCGTTCGGGTTGAATGGTCAGACCGAACAGCTTGGGCAGATGGGGTTGCAATGCCTTGGGCAGGTGGCGGCGTTCAAAGTCTTCCGGGATCAGCGGGTAATTGGAGGCCTTGAGGCCATATTGCATGGCCAGGTAGAGTGAGGTCGGCGTTTTGCCGCTTCGGCTGACACCCACCAGGATCACGTCGGACTGCTCCAGATCGCGGTTGGATTGACCGTCGTCGTGGGCCAGCGAAAAATTGATCGCCTCGATGCGTGACTGGTATTCTTTGCTCTTGCTGGCATCACTGAAGCGGCCAATGCGGTGATTGGATTTGACCTCGAGTTCGGTTTCCAGGGGATGAACGAAGGTGCCAAACATGTCCAGCAGCATGCCTTGGCAGCCTGCGCGGATCACCTCAAGCACCTCCATATTGACCAAAGTTGTAAAAACGATCGGCTTTTTTCCGTCAACTACACCCGCGTGGTTGATTTGCCGAACGGCCTGATGGGCCTTGTCGACGGAGTCGACGAAAGGTAGCCGGACATGGCGGAACTGAGTTTCAAACTGGGCCAGGATGGCGTGGCCGAAGGTCTCGGCGGTAATGCCTGTGCCGTCAGAAATGAAAAATACCGTTCGGTTGGACATGATGAAAGGCGGCTGGCTGGGCCCCCATGGTACTGCCGGGGTGGGCTCGATTGTCCTCTGCTTCGACGCCTACAATCATCCGAATCTGATACGAATTCCACATGCGCCGCCCTGACCGCCCCCAAAACGCTGCTCGTCAGGCTGCTGGCATGGCCATTGCCAGTGCCCCAGAAGCGCTGCATCACCGTGGCACACCGCTTTTAACTTCTGGAGTTTTTCAATGTCTGCACTTTTCAGCCCGACCGCCCTGGTCGTTCCGTTTGAGAACCTGAGAATGACCGATGTCGAGGCGGTCGGCGGTAAAAACGCCAGCCTCGGCGAGATGATTTCCCAACTGCCGGTCGGTGTCAAAGTGCCGACTGGCTTTGCCACCACGGCCCACGCCTTTCGGCAGTTTCTGGCTTTCGCTGACCTGGATGGTCGCATCAACGGCTTATTGGCCGGCGTCGACACCGATGATGTCAGGGCTCTGGCACAGGTGGGAGCCCAAATTCGGGCATTGGTCGAGGCTCAGCAGTTCTCATCCGAACTGGAAGCGGGCATCCGGGCGGCCTTTGTGGCTCTGAGTGGGTCAAACGCCGGGGCCTCATTTGCGGTGCGGTCTTCGGCCACGGCTGAAGATCTGCCCGACGCCTCGTTTGCCGGCCAGCAAGAAACGTTTTTGAACGTGACCGGTATCGACGATATCCTGCACAAGATCCGCGAAGTGTTTGCCTCGCTCTACAACGACCGGGCCATCAGCTACCGTGTGCACAAAGGATTTTCCCACCAAAACGTTGCCTTGAGCGCGGGCATTCAGCGCATGGTGCGCTCGGATCTGGGGGCTGCTGGTGTCATGTTCACCATTGACACGGAGTCCGGCTTCGATGAGGTGGTCTTTATCACCTCCAGCTATGGTCTGGGCGAGACAGTGGTGCAGGGCGCTGTCAACCCCGACGAGTTTTATGTCCACAAACCCATGTTGCGGGCCGGTAAGCGCTCCGTTATCCGTCGCAGCCTGGGCTCCAAGCTGATCCAGATGGCGTTCGCGTCACCGGCCGAGAAGGCGCAAAGCGGCAAACTGGTAAAGACTGTCGACGTACCGACCGAGATGCGCAACCGCTACTCGCTAAGTGATAGCGACGTAGAGCAGTTGGCCGCGCAGGCGCTGGTGATTGAGCAACACTACGGCCGCCCGATGGACATCGAGTGGGGCAAGGACGGCATCGATGGCGAACTTTATATCTTGCAGGCCCGCCCCGAAACAGTCAAGAGTCAGTCGGCCGGGAAGGCCGAGTACCGCTACAAGCTCAAGGGTAAGAGCGCGGTTATTGTGGAGGGCCGAGCCATCGGCCAGAAGATCGGCACCGGTCCGGTGCGGGTGATCCACAACATTGCTGACATGGACAAAGTGCAGGCCGGAGACGTGCTGGTGACTGACATGACCGATCCGAATTGGGAGCCAGTCATGAAGCGGGCCTCAGCCATTGTGACCAACCGTGGGGGGCGTACCTGCCATGCCGCCATCATCGCCCGCGAGTTAGGTATCCCGGCCGTGGTAGGTTGTGGCCATGCCAGCGAGGTGCTTAAGGATGGCATGCTGGTGACGGTCAGCTGCGCCGAGGGCGACACCGGCTTCATTTACGACGGGCTGCTCGAGACCGAGGTGTCCGAAGTACAGCGGGGCGAGATGCCGAACATCGGTGTCAAGATCATGATGAACGTTGGCAACCCCCAGTTGGCTTTCGATTTCTGTCAGTTGCCCAACGCCGGTGTCGGTCTGGCACGTTTGGAATTCATCATCAACAACAACATCGGCGTTCATCCCAAGGCAATCTTGGACTATCCCAACATCGATGCCGACCTGAAAAAAGCGGTTGAATCCGTAGCCCGTGGGCATGCCTCACCAAGGGCCTTTTATGTGGACCGTGTGGCCGAAGGCGTAGCCACCATCGCCGCTGCTTTCTGGCCTAAACCGGTCATCGTCCGTCTGTCAGACTTCAAGAGCAATGAATACCGTAAGTTGATCGGCGGCAGCCGTTATGAGCCAGAGGAAGAAAACCCGATGCTGGGTTTCCGCGGTGCGGCGCGCTACATCAGTGAGGAATTTGGCGAAGCCTTCTCCATGGAATGCGAAGCCCTCAAACGCGTGCGTCAGGACATGGGTTTGAGCAATGTCCAGGTGATGGTTCCGTTTGTGCGCACGCTGGCGCAGGCTCGCAAGGTGACGGGCTTGCTGGCGGCCCATGGTCTGAAACGCGGCGACAACGGACTGCAACTCATCATGATGTGCGAGATCCCCAGCAATGCCATTCTTGCCGACCAGTTCCTTGAATTTTTTGACGGCTTTTCGATAGGCTCGAACGATCTGACCCAACTCACACTCGGTCTGGACCGGGATTCCGGCCTGGCCTTGTTGGCTGCCGATTTTGATGAACGCGACCCGGCAGTGACCGCGCTGATCACCATGGCGATCGACGCTTGCAAAGCACAGGGCAAGTACATTGGCATCTGCGGGCAGGGCCCCAGCGACCATCCGGACTTCGCCCAATGGTTAAGCCACGCTGGTATCTCCTCCATTTCATTGAATCCAGACTCAGTGGTAGCGACCTGGCAACAACTCGCAGCCCCCTAGCAAATACCTATGGCATCCGGCGCCAGCCGGTGCCATCATGGGGAATGGCCCAAGCATTGTCGCAACCCCTGGAGCGTCAACCCAGCCCCATTGGACTTGGCTGGCATGCTTGGCTGCTGACGGTTTGGTTTGTCGCCTCATTTGGCGTGATGTTTTTTGCCCGCGACCTGCAAGTCATCGTTGCTGGCTGGCCGATCGGCTATTGGCTGGCAGCTCAGGGCAGTGTGTTCATTTTCATTGCGGTGGTGGCCGGTTTCGCTTGGATTGCCAACCGGCGAGACGTCGATCGGGCGTTGTTCGACGGTGCCTACCTTGCCTATAAGCGGCGTTTAAACCGCCGGTTCGCCATTTACGTGGTTTGCCTGCTGGTGTTTTTACTGGTCTTGGCACTGGCGGAGCGCTGGGGTCTGAAAAAGGGCTGGGTCGGCGCGATTTTCATTTTTGCCACCATCGCCCTGTATGCTGGTATTGGGATCTACAGCCGTACATCGGACGCTGGCGAATACTACGTGGCGGGCCGCACGATTCCACCTGTCTACAACGGCATGGCCACCGCCGCTGACTGGATGAGTGCGGCTTCTTTCATCAGTATGGCTGGCGGTCTGTATCTGCAAGGCTTCTCTGGTACCGATTCTCAGCCTGGCGGCCTGGTCTATGTGCTGGGCTGGACTGGGGGGTTTTGCTTGGTGGCGATGTTGGTCGCCCCCTACCTGCGGCAACTGGGCCTGTACACCATTCCCGACTACTTCGGCCTGCGCTATGGCGGCCGCTGGCCGCGCCTGATCGCTGCGCTTGCCGCCGTGCTTTGTTCTTTCACCTATGTTGTGGCTCAGATCTACGGGGTCGGGCTGATCACTTCCCGACTGACGGGTGTCGCTTTCGAAATCGGCATTCTGTTGGGTCTCGGGGGCGTGCTGGTGTGTTCCTTTCTTGGAGGCATGCGTGCGGTGACCTGGACACAGGTGACCCAATATGTGGTGCTGATCCTGGCCTTTTTGATTCCCGTATCGTGGCTGGCCTACAAACAGTTGGGTAACCCACTGGCGCCCTTTGTTTATGGGCAGCAGCTGCAAAAAATTGCGGCCCTTGAGCAGCAACTGGCCAACTCGCCAGCTGAGTTGGAGGTGACCCGTGAGTACGCTCGCCGAGCCAGCGTCTACGCGTCCAAGTTACACGACGTCGACACTGCGCTGGATGCCGAGCGCAAGGCGCTTCGCGGAAAAATTCGGCTGCTGCAAGAGCAAAAGGTGGACGATACCGTGCTGGTGACTGCCCGGCGCGAACTGTCCGCCTTGCCACGCGACGCCACGGCGGCACGCGAGGTCTGGACCCGTGCCCTGAACGAAAACCTGGAGCGGGCCAAGCCATTGGCGGGCATGCCGCTCCATACCAAGCCCTTTGCCGGAGACCCCCAGGGCACCCCAATTGAGCGAGAGGCCTATGACCTGTCGCGCCGCAACTTCCTGGCCCTCATGTTTTGCCTGATGGTCGGCACCGCTGGCTTACCCCATTTGCTCACCCGGTTTTACACTACCCGTACCGTGGCAGAGGCGCGCACATCGGTTGGCTGGTCGCTGTTTTTCATTGCTATTTTGTACATTTCCGCGCCGGCCCTGGCCGTGCTGGTCAAGTTCGAGATCATGAGCCATTTGGTTGGACAGCATTTTGATGCACTGCCGATCTGGATTGAGCAATGGGCCAAGGTGGATCCGACCCTGATCTCTGTCAACGATGTGAATGGCGACCATATTCTGCAATTTGCCGAACTGAAGCTTGGCCCTGACATCGTGATGTTAGCGACCCCGGAGCTTGGTGGCCTGCCCTATGTGGTGTCGGGTCTGGTGGCGGCCGGTGGGTTGGCCGCTGCTTTGTCGACCGCCGACGGGCTGTTGCTCACCATTGGCAATGCCCTTGCACATGACTGTTTTTATGAGGGTGAATCCAACCGCGCGGGCACCGTGCGACGTGTGATGCTGTCAAAATTTGCTCTGCTGATCGTCGCCTTGATGGCTGCCTACGTGGCGGCCCAGCGGCCTGCTGACATCCTGTATCTGGTATCGGCCTCGTTCTCATTGGCCGGAGCCGCCTTCGTGCCCGCCATGGTGCTTGGCATCTTCTGGCGGCGAACCACCCGTCAGGCTGCCACAACCGGCATGCTGGTCGGCTTGGGTCTGACGGTCTATTACATGGTGGCCAATGTACCGGCTGTCAGGGCGGTGCTGGGATTGAGTGGCAGTGGTCTGTGGTTTGGTATCCAGCCGGTCTCGTCCGGGGTTTTTGGTGTGCCCGCAGGGGTGGCCGTTATTGTGCTGCTGAGTCTGTTGTCGCGCCAGCAGAGTGCCTAAGCCCTTCAGCAGTCTGAGCTCCCCGTACAGGCCTTGTCACGGCCACGGTGGGCGCGCTCCACCAGTGGCTTATAATCATGGGCTGGCCTTTCCACACCCCAATTAGACGCTGGGGGTGGTTTACCCGCCCAAAGAGGGCTATCCACAAGGAGTATCAATGCGTCATTACGAAATCATTCTCATGATCCATCCGGATCAGAGCGAACAAGTTCCGGCCATGCTGGAGCGCTACAAAGGCATGATCACTGCCGGCGGCGGCAAAGTGCACCGGGTGGAAGATTGGGGTCGTCGCCAGTTGGTGTACATGATCAACAAGCTGGCTAAGGCGCACTACCTCTGTGTCAATATCGAGGCTGATCAGACAGTGATGGCTGAACTTGAGCATGCGTTCAAATTCAATGACGCCGTGCTGCGCCACCTGACCGTGCTGAAGAAGAAGGCTGACACCGGCCCATCTTCCATGATGCGCACCGTGGAGCGTGAAGACGCTCGCAAGACCCAGCAGGCTGAGTACCAGGCCTGATCGGCTTGTTGTCGCGGAGCAATGAAACCCCGATTGCCAATCAGCTTTTGCTGACGGCCAGTGTCGTGGCGCTTGATGCGCTGCGCTACACCCCAGCCGGTTTGCCAGCGCTGAATGTGAGGCTTGAACACGAATCCACTTTGATGGAAGCGGGTCAGGCCAGGGCAGTGAAGGCAGCCGTCAAGGCGGTGGCGTTTGGAACGGTGGCGGAGCGGCTTGCAAAACAAGCCATCGGCAGCGTCTGGAGTTTCAGTGGCTTTCTGGCCACGCCGTTCAATGGCAAACACGTGGTATTTCACCTGCAAGATTTCAGCTAGATCAACGAATTCGTCAATATTTAAGGAGTCCATCATGCCCGGACCAAAACGTTTCAACAACAAAGACAAGCGCCCCAAGCGCCCAGCCCAAAACCTGCTCTTCAAACGCAAGCGCTTTTGCCGTTTCACGGTGACCGGCGTTGAAGAGATTGACTACAAGGACATCGACACCCTGCGTGATTTCATTGCCGAAAACGGCAAGATCATCCCGGCGCGATTGACCGGAACCCGGGCTATTTTTCAGCGCCAGCTCAATACTGCAATCAAGCGTGCGCGCTTTCTTGCCATGCTGCCGTACAGCGACCAGCACAAAATCTAAGGAACCCGATCATGCAAATCATTCTGCTCGACAAGGTCGTGAACCTTGGCAATCTTGGTGAAATCGTGCGTGTGAAAGACGGTTACGCCCGCAATTTCCTGATCCCTACCGGTCGCGCTCGTCGCGCTACCGCTGCGGCTAAACAAGAGTTTGAAGCCCGCCGCGTAGAGCTTGAAAAGGCCGCCGGTATCAAACTGGCAGAGGCGCAAGCTGTTGGTGCAAAGCTGGCCGGCTCGACCTGCAAACTAACGCAAAAAGCCGGCGTCGATGGCCGTTTGTTTGGTTCCGTCACGAACGCTGATGTCGCTGAAGAGCTCACAAAATCTGGCTATAAAGTTGCCAAAGCGCAGATCCGCATGCCCAATGGCCCGATCAAGGTTGTTGGCGAAAGCACCGTCAGCGTCGCCTTGCACACCGATGTGGTGGTCGATATCACGGTGTCGGTTTACGGCGAAACGGCCTGATTCAATTCAGTTAGCCTGTCAAGCCGAAGCCGCCGGGGTGCAAGCCCGGGCGGCTTTTTTAATGGGATTCGCTTTCATGGCCCTTTCCACATGTTGTGCACAGCTTGTCACCGGCTTATGCCCAGCTTGTCACTCGACGCCGTGCTAAGCCTGGCGTAGCATGTAAGGCCAATAGGAAACACAATGTCAGCCGTAATTTCTGCAGTCGATGATGACTATGGCCTGGATCGCCAGGTCGCGCAATTGCGCATCCCGCCCCACTCCACAGAAGCAGAGTCCAGCGTGCTGGGTGGTTTGCTGCTCGATAACGGGGCCTGGGACCGTGTCGGCGACTTGCTGACGGAGAGTGATTTTTACCGTTTTGAACATCGCATGGTTTTTGGTGCGATCGGTGCTTTGGTGAATGCTTCCAAGCCCGCTGACGTGATCACGGTGTTTGAGCAATTACTGAGTCAAGGTAAGTCTGAGGAGATCGGTGGATTGGCCTACCTGAACTCGCTTGCCCAATACGTCCCCAGCGCCGGAAATATCCGGCGTTACGCCGAGATAGTTAGAGAGCGGGCCATACTGCGCAAGCTGGTGAGCGCCAGCGACGAGATCGCCACCAATGCCTTCAACCCGCGGGGTCGCCCGGTTGCGACCATTCTGGACGAGGCCGAGCAGAAAATATTCAACATCGGGGAGGAGGGGGCTCGTACCAAGCAGGGCTTTCAGGCCATGGAGTCCCTGGTGGTCAAGTTGCTCGACAGGGTTCAGGAGATGGCCGACAACCCGAATGATGTGACCGGCGTACCGAGCGGTTTCTATGACCTCGATCGCATGACGGCTGGCTTTCAGGCGGGTGACCTGATCGTGTTGGCGGCGCGGCCCTCAATGGGGAAGACAGCCTTGGCGATCAACATTGCCGAGCACGTGGCCCTGAATGAGGGCTTGCCGGTGGCTGTGTTCTCTATGGAAATGGGGGCCGCCCAGTTGGCGGTACGCATTGTGGGCTCGATCGGTCGCATCGACCAAAGTCACCTTCGAACCGGCAAGCTGACCGACGATGAGTGGCCCCGCCTGACCGAGGCGATCGAGAAATTGCGCACGATTTCCCTGCACATTGACGAATCAGCTGGGCTGACGTCTAGCGAGCTGCGCGCCAATGCCCGTCGGCTTTCGCGTCAGTGCGGCAAGTTGGGCTTGATCGTGGTCGACTACTTGCAACTCATGAGCGGCTCAAGCAATGACGGGGAGAACCGGGCCACCGAGCTAGGTGAAATTTCGCGAGGCTTGAAAACGCTGGCCAAGGAGCTGCAGTGCCCGGTGATTGCCCTGTCGCAGCTGAACCGCAGCGTCGAAACTCGCCCTGACAAACGACCTATGATGAGTGACTTGCGAGAATCAGGCGCCATTGAGCAGGACGCTGACATCATCATGTTCATCTACCGCGATGAGTACTACACCAAGGATGCGTGCAAGGAGCCTGGTGTAGCCGAAGTGATCATCGCCAAGCAACGAAATGGCCCGACCGGAACGGTGAAGCTGGCGTTCCTCAAGCCGATCACCAAGTTTGAGAGCTTGGCGTCGGGTGGTAGGGGCGATTTTTAGGAAAAACGGCGCTTAAGCCTGGTCGGCTACAAAACCTCGCTGGCAAAGTCTGCCAGTCGCGAACGCTCTCCCCGAGCTAGAGTGATATGGCCTCCATGTGGCCATCCCTTGAACTTGTCAACCGCGAAGGTCAGGCCCGACGAGCCTTCGGTCAGGTAAGGGGTGTCAATCTGGGCTAAATTGCCCATGCAAATGATCTTGGTGCCTGGCCCGGCCCGGGTGATGAGAGTTTTCATTTGCTTGGGCGTCAGGTTCTGGGCCTCGTCAATGATGACGTACTTGTTCAGAAAGGTTCTGCCCCGCATGAAGTTCATGCTCTTGATCTTGATGCGGCTGCGGATGAGTTCGCTGGTCGCGGCCCGTCCCCACTCACCGGCGCTGGTGTCGGTCTTGCCGAGCACTTCGAGGTTATCATCCAGCGCACCCATCCAGGGGCCCATTTTTTCTTCTTCGGTGCCGGGCAGAAAACCGATATCTTCCCCGACACTGACCGTGGCGCGTGTCACGATGATCTCTGTGTAACGGCGGTCGTCCAGCACTTGGGTCAGGCCTGAGGCGAGTGCCATTAGGGTCTTGCCCGTACCAGCTGTTCCGGTCAGGGTGACGAAGTCGATCTCCGGGTCCATGAGCAGGTTCATGGCAAAGTTCTGCTCCCGATTGCGAGTGGTGATGCCCCAGACCGAGTTTTTAAGGTGGGTGTAATCTTTAAGCGTTTTGAAGACTGCCGTTGCACCTCGGATTTCAGTCACTCTTGCATAGAGGCTGGGCTCGCCCGGTGCCTCGAAGTAAACAAACTGGTTGATCAGCAGTTGGGGCACGATGGGGCCGGTGATGCGGTAGAACGTGTTAGCGCCCTGCTGCCAGCTCTCGACCGTACTTCCATGGGTGGCCCAAAAATCGGACGGAAGCGCTAATGCGCCCGCGTAGAGCAGGTCACCATCTTCCAGCGTTTTGTCGTTTTGGTAGTCGTCGGTGGCCAGGCCCAGAGCGCGTGCCTTGACCCGCATGTTGATGTCTTTGGACACCAGCACGACCTCTCTTGGCGCGAGTTGCTGGCGAAGGGTCTCCACTACGCCCAGAATCTGGTTGTCCGCTTTGCCTTGCGGCAGGCTGGTGGGCAGTGTGTAACTCAGCAGTTGCGTCTGAAAGAAGAGTTTGCCGCCTGCCGTACGGTGACCGGTCGCGTTGAGCGGCAGACCTGCCGTGATATCGCCGCCGTGGTGTCCGGCCAGCGCATCGAGCGTGCGGCTGGTCTGTCGCGCATTCCGCGCCACTTCGGTCATGCCCTTTTTGTGACCATCGAGCTCTTCGAGCACGATCATGGGCAGAAAAATGTCGTGTTCTTCGAAGCGGAACAGGCACATCGGGTCGTGCAGCAGCACATTGGTGTCCAGCACAAAAAGTTTGCTTGGCCCGAGGGGCCGTGGTTTGCGGGACTTTGCCGTTACGGCGGGTGCCGACGCTTGCGTTGCAGTCGACGCTGATGTTGTGACAACGCGGGCAGCTTGTACCTGATGCTCGGTGATGCGGCCTCGGACTGGGCCCTTCTTGCGAACGCCGCCGGTCACACGGTCTGCAACGGCTGGAGTAGTCTCTGCAATAGCGGCCACATTGACCGGCACGGTCACTGGCGTCTCGGCTGGTTGGCGGATGCGCTCTGCTTGGGGACTACGCGCCGGTACGTTGTAGTCTCGCTCGGACAACAGGGCAGCGCGTTTGGCGGGGGCAGTGGGAAGTGGCATCGGGTGTGGGGTTCGAAGTAAGGGGGTATCGAAGCAAGGGCATCATGAAAAAAGCCGCCCGAGGTCAAGGCGGCTTCTTCAAGTGTTTCCAGCGTCTGTTGTCAGGACCATGAAAACCATTATGCATGAGCCTTGTGACACCCTCGGTGTCCTGGATCAACGGCAGAAATGGTCAGGCGACAACAGCAATTTTTTTGAGATCTTTGACTGCCTTGAGCACGTCATCTACATGGCCCGGTACCTTCAGGCCGCGCCACTCGTCTTTCAGGGTACCGTCGGTGCCAATCAAAAATGTGCTGCGTTCAATGCCCTTGACCTTTTTGCCATACATGATCTTGTTTTTGACCACGCCAAACATATGGCACATTTTTTCTTCGGTGTCGGCAATCAGTTCGAAGGGGAGCTCAAGTTTCATTTTGAAGTCATCGTGGGACTTCATGTTGTCCCGCGACACGCCGAATACCGTGGCACCTGCTTTGACGAATTCCTTGTACTTGTCGCGAAACTGCATGGCTTCTGTGGTGCAACCAGGAGTGTTATCTTTCGGGTAAAAGTACAGGATGACGATTTTTCCAAGGTGCGAGGTGTTAGAGACTTTGACACCACCTGTGGCATTGGCATCAAATTCAGGGATGGGTTTATTGACAACAATCGCCATGTTTATTTAATCTCGTGTGACAGGATTCGTCATTCGTTCGGGTCGGGGGCGGCTCGCACGTTACCGCGCTTCAGACATCTCCGACAGCAAACGTGGATTTTACCCTGAATTCGACTGCAACACCGTGCTGATGGGTCGTGGTCTCAGGGTGCTGAGATGGGTTCGAGCAGCAGTGCCGCGATGACGTGTCGCCCTTCGCCGGCCAGGATGTTGTAGGTCCGGCAGGCGGCCTGAGTGTCCATGGTTTCGACTCCGATCCCTCGCTCTATCAGTGGCCTGAGCCAGGCGGCCTGCGGGAACCTAATGCGCTGGCCGCTGCCGAAGATCACCAGTTCCGGGCAAAGATCGGCCAGCTGCGCAAAGTGTGCGACTCCAAGTTCATCGAAGTGCAGGCAATTCCAGTCCAAACGCTCGCCCCGCGACCCGAGCACCACGCTGCGCACGATTTTTTCACCGGCGACGCCGATCCAACCCGGGCCGTAAGCACTGATGGATTGCACACTGATGAAGTCTGGCTGAATTTTCATGGAGGAACGCGGGTGACGAATTGCTGAGACGCATCACGCGGGTGCTTGGCTCTGTCGATTTGTGGTCCAATTATAGGTTTCGCTGCCTGTGGCGCGTTGCTGGAGGGACTTTGAAGACCATTCTTAAATCGGCCAAATTGGCCAACGTGCTGTACGACATCCGTGGCCCGATCATGGATGCGGCGCGGCAGATGGAGGATGAAGGTCAGAAAATCATCAAGCTCAACATCGGCAATCTTGCTTCTTTTGGTTTTGATGCGCCCGAAGAAATCCAGCAGGACATGATCCGCAACCTGCCGAATTCTGCAGGATATTCCGACAGCAAAGGTATTTTTGCTGCCCGCAAGGCGGTAATGCATGAGACCCAGAAGCAGGGCGTGGTTGGTGTCACTCTGGACGACATTTATCTGGGTAACGGGGCCAGCGAGCTCATCACGATGGCCACCAACGCTTTGCTGGACAACGGCGATGAGTTGCTGCTGCCCAAGCCTGACTACCCGCTGTGGACAGCAGCCACCAGTCTGTCCGGGGCGATGCCGGTGCATTATGTGTGTAATGAAGCCGATGGATGGATGCCCAACCTGGACGACATCCGAGCCCGCATCACGCCGCGCACCAAGGGCATCGTGGTGATTAACCCGAATAACCCAACCGGCGTCTTGTATTCCAATGAATTGTTGCTGGGCATTGTCGACATTGCGCGTGAGCATGGCCTGGTGATCATGGCCGACGAGGTATACGACAAAGTGCTGTACGACGGGGTGCACCACACGGCTATCGCCAGCCTGTCGAGCGATGTGCTGACGCTCACCTTCAACTCACTGAGCAAAAGCTACCGTTCCTGCGGCTACCGGGCTGGCTGGATGATTGTCTCGGGTGACAAGAAAAGTGCTGGCGACTACATCGAGGGCCTAAACATGCTCTCCAACATGAAGCTGTGCTCGAACGTGCCAGGCCAATGGGCGATCCAGACCGCCCTAGGCGGCTACCAAAGCATCAACGACCTGGTGTGCGAGGGCGGGCGCCTGCGCCGGCAGCGGGACCTTGCCTATGAACTGATCACGGCCATTCCTGGGCTCAGCTGCGTCAAGCCGCAGGCAGCGCTCTATATGTTTCCTCGGCTCGACCCGGTGGTGTATCCGATTGAGGATGACCGCCAGTTTTTCCTTGAATTGCTGCGCGAAACCCGGGTGATGCTGGTGCAGGGGACCGGCTTCAATTGGTCGGCGCCAGACCATTTTCGGATCGTGTTCCTGCCGCATGAGGATGATCTGCGCGAAGCCATCGGCCGGGTAGCCCGTTTTCTGGCTGGCTACCGCAAGCGGCATGGCACCTGATTCTCCCTAATATTGATAGCAAACTATGCCCAATGGGCGTGGCTTACAGCGCTTTTTGACCTAAGAAATATATGAAACCGATTCAAGTTGGCCTGTTGGGTATTGGAGTGGTGGGCTCGGGCACATTCAATGTGCTGCGCCGCAACCAAGAGGAAATCTGTCGGCGTGCCGGGCGCGGAATAGAGATCACCATGGTGGCTGACTTGGACGTGGCGCGAGCCCAGGCGCTGGTCGGGGAGGGCGTGCGGGTGGTGGGTGATGCCCGAGCAGTGATTGCCAACCCCGACATTGACATCGTGATCGAACTCATTGGCGGCTACGGCATTGCCAAGACCCTGGTGCTTGAGGCTATTGCCGCTGGCAAGCATGTGGTCACTGCTAATAAGGCGCTGCTGGCGGTACACGGCACCGAGATTTTTGCTGCAGCTTCCGCCAAGGGTGTGATGGTGGCGTTTGAAGCGGCGGTGGCGGGCGGCATCCCGATCATCAAGGCGCTGCGAGAGGGCCTCACGGCCAACAGCATCCAGTGGATCGCCGGAATCATCAACGGCACCACCAACTTCATCCTGTCGGAGATGCGTGACAAGGGGCTGGATTTCGATGTGGCGCTGAAAGAGGCCCAGCGTCTGGGCTATGCCGAGGCCGACCCGACGTTCGACATCGAGGGCGTGGACGCTGCTCACAAAGTCACGATCATGTCGGCGATTGCGTTTGGCATTCCGGTGCAGTTTGACCGAGCCTATGTTGAAGGCATCACACGGTTGGGCGCGGCCGACATCAAATACGCCGAGCAGCTGGGCTACCGCATCAAGCTGCTGGGCATCACCAAACGCACGCCGCGCGGCGTGGAGCTGCGGGTACACCCGAGCCTGGTGCCGGCCAAGCGGCTGATCGCGAATGTAGAAGGGGCGATGAATGCCGTGATGGTGCAGGGCGATGCGGTGGGCACTACGCTTTACTACGGCAAGGGCGCTGGTTCTGAGCCAACCGCCAGCGCGGTGATTGCCGACCTGGTGGACATCACCCGCTTGCACACCGTGGACCCGCTCAACCGGGTGCCACACCTGGCGTTTCAGCCGCAGACGCTGGACCAGGCCAAGACCCAGTTGCCGGTGCTGCCGATGGGTGAGGTGGTGACGAGCTACTACCTTCGCCTGCGCGTGGCCGACCAGGCTGGCGTGCTGGCCCGTGTCACGGGTATCCTGGCGCAGGCTGACATCAGCATCGATGCCGTATTGCAACGCCAGGCTGACGAAGTGGGCGGAGAGGGCTCGACCCAAACTGACCTGATCATCCTGACCCATGACTGCGTCGAAGCCCGCATGAACGCCGCGCTGGCGGAAATGCAGGCGCTCAAGACGGTGCTGGCTCCAATCACCCGCATCCGCAAGGAAGAGCTGGCCTGACATGCGTTACCTCTCGACCCGGGGCCACCCCGATCGCAAGCGCTTTTGCGATATTTTGTTGGAAGGCCTGGCGCCCGATGGCGGCCTGTACCTGCCGGAGCATTACCCGCAGGTCGACGCCGCCATGCTGGGCCGTTGGCGTGCCACGTACCAGGCCCAGGGCTATGCGGCGCTGGCTTTTGAGATTTTGTCGCTCTACATTGACGATATTCCGTCGGCCGACTTGCGCGCGCTGTGCGACCGGACCTACACCGAAGCTGTCTTTGGCACCCGCGCCATCGTGCCTTTGAAGCTGCTGGAGCAGCCCGTGGTAGCCGGTCAGCCCACGCGGCTGTACCTGGAGGCGCTGTCCAATGGCCCTACCTTGGCCTTCAAGGACATGGCCATGCAGCTGCTGGGCCATTTGTTTGAGTATGAACTGGCCCGGCGCGGTGAGCAGCTTAATATTCTGGGCGCCACCAGTGGTGACACCGGCAGCGCCGCCGAGTACGCCATGCGGGGCAAGCAAGGCGTGCGCGTCTTCATGACCAGCCCCGACGGCCGCATGAGCCCGTTCCAGCAGGCCCAGATGTTCAGCTTGATGGACGACAACATCCACAACATCGCCATCGACGGCGTGTTTGACGATTGCCAGGACATCGTCAAGGCGGTGTCGAATGATCTGGCTTTCAAGCGTCAGTACAAGATTGGTACGGTCAATTCCATCAATTGGGCGCGGCTGCTCGCCCAGGTGGTGTATTACTTTGCTGGCTATTTCCAGGCCACCAATGCCGACACCGAACAGGTCAGCTTCGCCGTGCCCAGCGGCAACTTTGGCAACGTCTGCGCCGGCCATGTGGCGCGCATGATGGGCCTGCCCATCGCCCGCCTGGTGGTGGCGACCAATGAAAACGACGTGCTCGACGAGTTCTTCCGTACCGGTGTCTACCGGGTCCGCGGCAGCGCCGACACGCACGAAACCTCCAGCCCGTCGATGGACATCTCCAAGGCCTCCAACTTCGAGCGCTTTGTGTTCGATCTGCTCGGCCGCGACGGTGCGCGGGTGCGTGCGCTGTTTGGTGAGGGCCTGTCACGCGACGGCCGCTTTGACCTGCAGGCCGACCCGCTGTTTGCCCAGGCAGGGCCGCGCTACGGCTTTGCCAGCGGACGCAGCAGCCATGCCGACCGTTTGGCCACGATTCGTGACATCCACGCCCGCCTGGGGCTGATGATCGACACCCACACGGCTGACGGCCTGAAGGTGGCGCGGGAATGGCTACAGCCGGGCGTGCCCATGATCGTGCTTGAAACCGCCTTGCCCATCAAATTTGCCGCCACACTGGTAGAGGCCTTAGGGCTTGAACCGGAGCGGCCGCCGGCCTTCATCGGCATCGAGGCACTGCCCAAGCGGGTGACCCGCATGGCGGCGGATGCCGTGGCGGTGAAGGCTTATATCCAGAGGCATTGCGCATGAAGGTCGTGGGCTTTGCCGGTTACTCCGGATCTGGCAAAACCACGCTGGTGGAGCGCTTGATTCCGGTGCTGAGGCTGCAGGGGCTGCGGGTGTCGGTGGTCAAGCATGCCCACCACCGCTTTGACATCGACCATCCAGGCAAAGACACCTTTCGCCACCGCGAAGCGGGGGCTTTTGAGGTGGTGATTGCCTCAAACCGCCGGCTGGCACTGTTGCGGGAATTCGAGCAGGAAACTCAGCTCAGCGTGCACCAATTGCTGGCTGAACTGTATGAAGGTGTCGACTGGGTGTTGGTCGAAGGCTTCAAGGACTCGGATTTGCTGAAGATCGAGGTTTGGCGCGCCTCTGCCAAGAAACCCGCGCGCTACCCCGATGATGACTTCATCGTGGCGCTGGCCACTGATTCGCCGCAAGCCCTGCCGCAGCCCACGCTGCGTCCGGTGCTTGATCTCAATGACCCGGAGGCGATAGCGCAGTGGCTGGTCAGCAACCAAGCGCGATTTGATTACCGTTCAGAGGTGTTCGTATGAACCTGCCACGCCCGTCACAGCCTCCTTTGCGCCCGCTGGATGAAGCCCTGGCCGAATTGCTGGGGCATGCCCAGACCTTGGCTGACCATGAGGCGGTCTCGACCTTTGACGCCGATGGCCGGGTGTTGGCGCAGGATCTGGTGTCGGCGCTCCAGGTGCCGCCGCAAGACAACAGTTCGATGGACGGCTATGCCTTGCGTTGTGCCGATCTGGTCGGCTCTGCCCCGGTGCTGCCGGTGAGCCAACGGATTGCTGCCGGCGCTAGCGGCGTACCGTTGAGCATTGGCAGTGCCGCGCGAATTTTTACCGGCGCCCCGGTGCCTGACGGCGCCGACGCCATCGTGATGCAGGAAGACTGCGAGCTGCTGCCCGCTGAAGGTGACGGTCTGCCGGCCATCCGGCTGCGCAAGCTGCCCGCGCCGGGCCAGTGGATCCGGCGAGCCGGTGAGGACGTGACACGGGGCGCGGTCGTCCTGGCCCGCGGCGCCCGCCTGACACCGGCGTCGCTGGGCTTGGCTGCCAGCATCGGCCTGGACCGCCTGCAGGTGGCACGGCGTCCGCGTGTGGCTTTGTTCTCCACCGGGGACGAGCTGGTCATGCCCGGCGAGGTGGCGCCTGAGCAGATGAAGCCCGGCAGCATTTACAACTCCAACCGCTTTTTCCTGCGGGCGCTCCTTAGCCGGCTCGGCTGCAAGGTGAGCGATCTGGGCATCGTGCCGGACCGCCGAGATGCCACCCTGGCCGCGCTGCAATCAGCGGCGCAAGAGCATGACCTGATACTGACCAGTGGCGGTGTGTCGGTGGGTGAAGAAGACCATATCAAGCCCGCTGTGCAGGCCCTGGGTCGCCTGGATTTGTGGCAGATCGCCATTAAGCCGGGCAAGCCCTTCGCCTATGGCCGGGTGCAAGACGCCCACTTCATCGGCCTGCCCGGTAACCCAGTGTCTAGTTTTGTGACTTTTTTGCTGCTGGTGCGGCCGTTTTTGTTGAAACTGCAGGGTGCGCAGAACCTTGCTCCTGAAACCATAGCGCTACCCGCCCATTTTACGTGGCCTAGAGCCGATAAACGCCGAGAATTTTTGCGGGTCCGGCGCAATGCGGCAGGTGGGCTGGACCTGTTTGAGAACCAGAGTTCCGGGGTGCTGACATCAGCCGTCTGGGGCGACGGCTTGGTGGACAACCCGCCCGGCCAGACCATTGCCCCCGGCGACCTGGTGCGCTTTGTTTCGTTTTCGGAGCTTCTGGCATGAAGGTGCACATCAAGTACTTTGCGTCGATCCGTGAGGCTATCGGCCTGTCGGCTGAGACGCTAGAGACCGATGCGCCAACGCTGGCGGCGCTGCGCGAGGCCTTGATTGCGCGCGGTGGCGCTTACTCTGACAGCCTGGCGCATGGCCGCGTGCTGCGCATGGCACTCAATCAGGTGATGTGCGCGGAGTCGGCCCCACTGACCGAGGGCGCCGAAGTGGCTTTTTTCCCGCCTGTCACGGGCGGTTAGTTGGTGTGCGAATGAACCCCGTCCATCCAGCCATGCCGCGAGTGCGCGTCCAGAGCGCTGACTTTGACCTCGCGAACGAGATCGCCGAGCTGCGCGCCGGCGACTGCCGGGTTGGCGCCATCTGCAGCTTTGTTGGCACCGTGCGTGACCGCACGGCGGGCACTGCTGGCAGCATCAGCAGCATGGAGTTGGAGCACTACCCTGGCATGACCGAGGCCTCGATCGAGGCCATGATCGACGAAGCCCACCGCCGCTTTGATATTTTTGGCGCTCGCGTGGTGCACCGTATTGGCCTGCTCCAGCCCCTGGACCAGATCGTGCTGGTGGCGGTCACTTCGGCCCACCGGGGGCAGAGCTTCCAGGCCTGCGAGTTTCTGATGGACTACCTCAAAACCCAGGCCCCATTCTGGAAGAAAGAGCAGACCCCCGATGGCGCCCGCTGGGTTGATGCCCGCGTCAGTGATGACCTGGCCATGGCCAAATGGGGGCTGAACGCGCCAAACCTGCCGGTATCCGGCTAGTCAAGTTACGATTCGACACATTGCCCCTAGTCCTACGAGCCACATCCATGATAACGACTGAACCGAAGCCCGCGGCCCCCTATCAGCGGATCGCGACCGAAGAAGCTTTCGCTCCAGCGGAATTGATCAATATTTACCGGAAGATTCTGGCCAAATCCGATGTCGATCCAGGATTTCAGGGCCTGATGGGCTTTTACATGAGCAGCCCGAGCGCCCGCGCACAGCACATCATGCGCTGTTTGCAGGACCTGGACCAGATTCGCCTTCAACACATGGACGAGGCCGGTATCGACCGCCAAGTGATTGCGCTCACGGCGCCAGGCGTGCAGGTGATGGACAAGGAAACGGCGGTGGCCTTTAGCCGGGTGGCCAACGACGAACTGGCTGAAGCGGTGCGACGGCATCCGACGCGATTTACCGGCATGGTCGCCGTGGCGCCTCAGGACCCGGCGGCAGCCGCGCTGGAGATCGAACGCGGTGTGACCCGCCTGGGCATGAACGCCGTCATCATCAACTCGCACACCCAGGGCGAGTACCTGTCAGACAGCAAATTCTGGGATATTTTTGCCGCGGCAGAGGCCCATGACGTGCCCATCTACCTGCATCCGAATTCGCTGCCGAAAAACATGATTGGGTCTTTTCAGGACTGTGGTCTGGACGGCGCCATTTACGGCTTTGGCGTGGAGACCGGCCTGCACGCGCTGCGTATCATCACCGCTGGTGTGTTTGACCGTTTTCCAAAATTACAGCTGATCATTGGCCATATGGGTGAAGCGCTGCCATTCTGGGCTTATCGGCTGGATTACATGCATCGGGCGACCGTCTTGTCAAACCGCTACGAGAGCATCAAACCGCTGCGAAAAAAGCCCAGCGACTACCTGCGCGAGAACTTCTTCATCACCAACAGCGGGGTGGCCTGGGAACCGGCAATCAAGTTCACGCAGGACATCGTCGGCGTGGATCGGGTTATGTATGCGATGGACTACCCTTACCAGTACGCGGTGGACGAAGTGACGGCTATGGACAACATGGCCATGAGTGCAGAGGTCAAAAAGAAGTTCTTCCAGACCAATGCCGAGTCGGTGTTTAAGATCAAAACGACCTAATGTGGAGACAAACATGATTGATAAATTATTCAAAGGCTTGTTTGGCCTGGTGGGTGCCCTTGTGGTCGTGACCGCGCAGGCCCAAACCTGGCCGGCGCAACAGCTGCGCATCGTGGTGCCCTTCACGCCCGGCACTGGCATGGACACGATTGCCCGTGCTGTGGCGCCTCGTCTGAGTGAGCGACTAGGCCAGCCTGTCATTGTGCAAAACATGGCGGGTGCCAGCGGCAATATTGGCGCGGATGTGGTTGCCAAGGCCAATGCCGATGGCTATACGGTGTTGATGGGGGCCAACACCATGCTGATGGCCTCGCAGCTGTATAAAAACGTTCCCTTTGACCCGCTGAAGGATTTTGCGCCCGTGTCTCTGGCAGCTTGGGGCACCCTGATGCTGGTGGCCAATCCCGCGACCGCCATCAAGTCGGTGCAAGAGTTGGTGACGCGTGCCAAAGCAAAACCCGATGCCATCAACTATGGTTCCCCCGGGATCGGGACGCCGCACCACATGGCGATGGAGCTGTTCAAGACCAAGACGCAGTTGTCCATGCTTCACGTGCCCTACCGCGGCACGGCTGGCTATACCCAAGACCTGCTGTCCGGCGAGTTGATGGTGGGATTTTTGCCGGTGCATATCGCCCAGGGCTTTGTCACTGCCGGCAAACTGACGGCCTTGGCCGTTGGCAGCCCCAAGCGGCACCCGGTGTCGCCGGCGGTTGCTACGTTTGAGGAGCTGGGTGTGAAAGGCGTTGAGGTTGACCTCTGGTACGCCTTTTTTGCCCCGGCCAAAACCCCCGCGCCGGTGATTGCCCGGCTCAACACGGAAGTGGTCAGCATCCTGAAACTGCCTGAAATTCGCGATCTGCTGGGTCGTGCCGGGATGGACGCTGCGGCCTCCACCACTGAGGAGCTCGGCGCGCTGAGTGTCAAGGACTACCCGCGCTGGGGCGAAGTCATCCGGCGTAACGGCATCACGGCAGAGTAGCGGCCATGGTGGCTGCTTGCCGCATCGCGGTGGTCGGTGGCGGCATAGCCGGACTCGGCTTTGCGCTGGCACTGCAGCAACGCGGGCTGCTGTGTGACGTGTATGAAACTGTGCCAGAGGTCCGGGAACTTGGTGTGGGGATCACGCTGCTGCCGCACGCCATGCGCGAGTTGGCGGCGCTGGGCTTGCAGGCCGAGATCGAGGCGGCCGGCATTGAAAATCTGGAGAGCGTATTTTTTAACCGTTTCGGGCAGTACATCTACCGTGAGCCCAGGGGGCGCCACGCCGGTTACGCCCTGCCCGAGATCGGCATTCACCGCGGCAAGCTGCACCGTATTCTGTTTGATGCGGCGGTGAGTCGGCTAGGTGCTGACCGGATACACACGCACCACCGTTGTGTCGGCGTCACCCAGGATTCGCAGGGCGCCCTTATTCATTTTGTTCAGGGAAGTGGCGGCGCGGCTTTGCCCGATGTGCGCGCTGATGTCGTCATCGCCTGCGATGGCATTCATTCCGCCTTGCGGCGCCAGTACTACCCTGATGACCGCCTGGCGTTCGCCGGTATCAACACCTGGCGCGGGGTCACCCGCCACAAACCCATTTTGTCGGGCAAGAGTTATCTGCGCGTTGGCTCGATCAAGACCGGCAAGATGGTGATTTACCCCATCGTGGACCGGATCGAGCCTGACGGGTCGCAGCTGATCAACTGGATGGCTGAGATTGAGGGCGGCCGCGACACCATGAATGACTGGAACCAGGGCGGGCAGGCCGCAGACTTTATTGATCTGTTCAAGGACTGGCGGTTTGACTGGCTGGATGTTCCAGAACTGATCCGCACTGCCGATCAAATTCTGGAATACCCCATGGTCGACAAGGACCCGGTGGCCCAGTGGACTTTTGGCTGCGTAACGCTGATGGGGGACGCCGCTCATCCCATGTACCCGCGCGGCTCCAACGGCTCGGCGCAGGCCCTGATCGACGGCCGCACCCTGGCCACCGAGCTGGCGACTGCCCTGGGCCAAGGCGGTGATGGTCGCGCCGCTTTGGCGGCCTATGAGGCGCAGCGCAGACCGGCGACAAGCCGGATCGTCCAGACCAACCGAAGCGCGCCGCCGGACCTGATCAACATCAGGGTCGATGAGCTCAGTGGCGACCGGCCTTTCCGCCATATTGATGATTTGATCAGCGAGGCTGAACTGCGCCAGATGTCGGACGACTACAAGAAGATCGCCGGCTTTTCTTTGGATGCGCTCAAGGTTTGACCTGCATCAAGCCCTGTCGTGCCCCCCGGCTGTGCCACTTGAAAACCCTGGCTTAAGCATCAGCTGCTGAGCAATCGGAGGATTTCATGCGAATCGACAAACTCACCACCAAATTTCAGGAAGCGCTGAGCGAAGCTCAGACGCTGGCGCTGGGCAACGACCACGCCTTCATTGAGCCCGCCCATGTGCTGCTGGCCATGTTGCGGCAGGAAGAGGGACCCAAGGCCCTGCTACAGCGCTCTGGCGTGAGCGTACCGGCGCTACAGATGGCGTCCGAAACCGCCATGAACCGCCTGCCGCAGGTGCAGGGCCATGAGCAGGTTCAAGTGGGCCGCGACATGGTGTCACTGTTGCAGGCGGCCGAAAAAGAGGCCCTCAAGCGCAGCGACCAATTTGTGGCGGGCGAGCTTTTCTTGTTGGCCCTGACCGACAGCAAGCTGGACTTTGCCCGCGTCGTGCGCGAGCAGGGCCTGACCCGCAAGGCGCTTGAGGGTGCCATCGAGGCGGTGCGCGGCGGCCAGAAGGTGGACAGTGCCGACGCCGAAGACCAGCGCGAATCGCTCAAGAAATACTGCCTGGACCTGACCGAGCGCGCCCGCCTGGGCAAGCTCGACCCGGTGATTGGCCGTGATGATGAGATTCG
>CAXNFT010000011.1:0-24291 GCA_964201255.1 Rhodoferax sp. | reverse complement strand
GACGGCAGATCTGGACGAAGGGCCTATCATTGAGCAGATCGTCGAACGCGTCGACCACACCTTTACGCCTGAGAAACTGGCGGCGGCCGGGCGCGATTCGGAGTGCCGAGCTTTGGCATCGGCTGTCAAATTTCACATCGAGCGCCGAGTCTTTTTGAATGGCAGCAAGACAGTGGTTTTCCGCTAGATCAGTGACGGCCGACGGGGGCCAAAGACACTAGGCCTTGCCGCCACTTAACGTCGCACGTCGGCTAAGTTGACGTTCGGCGCTGGGTGTGTGGCCAAATAAATTTCGATAGCACTTGGAGAAGTGCGGTGGCGACTGGAATCCGCAAGCCACGGCGATATCCATAATGGACATGGCTGTCTGCAACAGGAGGGTTCGCGCTCGACGAAGCCGCATGTCCAAGTAATATTTGGTCGGAACCTCGCCCACGTAGCGTTTGAACAGGCGTTCGATCTGGCGGCGCGACACCCCGACCAAGGCGGCAATCTCATCGAGCGACAGGGGCTCCTCAATGTTGCTCTCCATCAAGGCAGCAGCCTCGATCAGGTTTTCATGGAAAAGTCCCACCCTGGCCTGCAGTGGCACATGCTGGCGGTCCTGGTCATTGCGGATCCGGTCGAGGATAAATTGTTCAGAAATCATCGGGGCGATATCGCGTCCCAACTGGTCTTTGATGATGTTGAGCATCAGGTCCAGTGGTGCAATGCCCCCGGAACAGGTGTAACGATCCCGGTCAATGGCGAAGAGCTGATCAGAGAAAATTACCCGCGGAAACTGCTCTTGCAGGGCGGACATGTTTTCCCAATGGATGACCGCTTTGTACTTGTCAAGCAAGCCGGCCTTTGCCAGCGCATAGCCGCCCGTGCACAGGGAACCCAGCGCCACATGGCGTTGCGCGAGGCGCCGCAAAACAGCCAGAAGATCCGATGTCACGGCCTGCTCAACGTCCACCCCACCGCACACAAAAACAATATCGACTGCCTCGATGGTCTCAATGAGTTGCGTCGGTGAAATGGACAGGCCACTGCTGGCCTGCTGCGGGGAACCATCAAGACTGGCAATGGTCCAGTGGTAAACATCTTCTTGAGTGACCCGATTCGCCATTCGCAGCGCCTCGACGGCGGTCGACAGCGCAATCAGCGAGTAGTTTGGCAGGGTCAGGAAGACAAAACGGCGTTTCAGCAACGGATTTTTTAAATCTCTTGCAAACGTTGTCATCATCAGGCCTTTTGCAACTGGAAAGTCGGAGCCCTCTAAGGCGTTGGTGTTACCAAGGTCAGGCGCTGCGTGTCAGACGTTTTTTTGCATCTCTGGGCACAAAAACCTTACCTCCGCCATTACCGGGCTTGACACCCATCGGCTTGCTAAAGGTCGGCTTGCGCGCTCCAAAATCGTCACGCGATGCGGCCGAAGGAGCCCTGTCGCCCGCAAAGCGATCGTTGAATCCACCTTTGCGTTCGTAGCTGAAGCCTTCGCGGGGCACTGCCGGGCGAGCATCACGCTGGCCAAAACCGGCCGCAGATTGCCCCGGGAATCCAGGTGCACCAAAATCACGCGGGACGTTGGCGCTACGGTCTGCGGTTCCATGCCGGTTACCACCAAAGCCAGCAGGGCGACCCGCGCCGAACTTGCGATCACGCGAGTGATGCTCACTGCTGCCACGGCTGTCCCGGCCACCAAAATTCGAGTTGGGGCGCGCATCCGGGAACCGCTGTTGCGGCTCGAGGCCAGGAATCACTTCGGCCTTGAACTGCTGCCGGCTGTAGGCTTCAATATCAAAAATCTTACGCCGGTCACGGAATTCGGCAAAAGTCACGGCCAGTCCGTCGCGCCCGGCACGACCGGTACGTCCAATGCGGTGCGTGTAATCCTCGGCCTTCATCGGCAAGCCAAAATTAAACACATGGCTGATGGTCGGCACGTCAATGCCGCGTGCAGCGACATCGGTCGCGACCAGAATTTGCACTTGTCCCTGCCGCAAGGCCATGAGCCGGCGGTTACGCAGGCCTTGGCTGAGCGCGCCGTGTAAAGCAACCGCAGAAAAACCATCTTGCTGCAAATCGTTGGCCAAGCCGTCACATTCAATCTGGGTGCTGGCGAAAACAATGGCTTGGTTGATCGTAGTGTCGCGCAGCCAGTGATCCAGCAGTTTGCGTTTGTGCTGGGCGTTGTCGGCCCAGAACAAGGCCTGCTTGATATTCACGTGCTTGTCTTGGGGTGAGTCAATCGTGAGCCGCTGCGGCTCCCGCATGACCCGTGCAGCCAACTGCTGAATACGAGGCGCAAACGTCGCACTGAACATCATGGTCTGCTGACGCTGAATCGTGAGTTGGTTGATCTCAGCCAGATCATCCGAAAAACCGAGATCAAGCATGCGATCCGCTTCATCAACCACCAGAAACTGAACTTGGTCCAGCTTTATTTGCATAGACCGCTGCAGGTCAAGCAGCCGACCAGGCGTTGCAACCACGAGGTTGGCGTTCTGCAGTTTAGCAATCTGCAATTGGTAGGGCATGCCACCCACTATGTTGGCAATGCGCAAGCCGCGGCAATACTGCACCAGATCGATGGCATCGTGCGCCACTTGCTGTGCAAGTTCGCGTGTCGGGCACACAATCAATGCGCCCGGGGCAACGGCTGAAAAATTACGGGGATTGGTCGGATCCTTGCGCTTGCCACGCTTAGGTGGCGCCTCGCCCTTGGCGAGCGCGTCAGCCACTGCCGATTCGAAATCAGCACGCTCCTTAGCTTCGGCCTGAACTTGCTGGGTCAATAGGGTATGCAAAACCGGCAGCAAAAACGCAGCCGTTTTGCCGCTGCCCGTCTGGCTGGAGACCATAAGGTCAACAAAGCGGGTACGTGGTTGAGCTCCATCGACCCCCTCCATGGCAAGCGGAATAGTCTTTTGCTGGACGGTGGTCGGCTGGGTAAATCCGAGGTCCTTGACCGCATGAATCAACTCTGGAGCCAGCCCGAAGGCCAAAAAGCCGTTTGGAGCGGCCTCGAGAAGCTTCGCTGGCTCCAAGGCGTCAGTTCTTGCCTCAGAAGAATTAATGGGAAAGTCTTCGACCGACGAGGAATCGCCAGCCGCTTGAAAAGCGTCAGTCATAAATTTACTTACACGCGGGCATCGCCTGATAGGCAATGGCTCCGTCAATGGTTAAAAAACATCAACCATCAAACGAAACCTGCGTTGACCGATGAAAACCTAGGTCGAAGCGGGGGCCTTTTGGAGCCGTTTTGCGAAAGCAAAACAGGCGTAGGCCGTGTGAATGAAGGGAGATGCGCAAATACGCGTCGCTGATTGCGACGCAGCCACAGATTATGGCACACAATCTCCTCGAGGACTAGGCCGTGAGCTTGAGAAAGTATTCACGGTAGTGCACCAGCTCATCGATGGACTCCTGCACATCAGCCAGAGCCGTGTGCCGCTGCTGCTTTTTGAATGCGTTGTAAACCTCGGGCCGCCAGCGCTTCGCCAGTTCCTTGAGCGTGCTGACATCCAGATTTCGATAATGAAAAAATGCCTCCAGTTCTGGCATGTACTTGGCCAGAAATCGCCGGTCCTGGCCAATGCTGTTGCCACACATCGGACTTGCTTTTTTGGGGAGGTAAGCAAATAAGAAGTCAAGGATAACTTTCTGCGCTGCTTGCTCAGACAAGTTGGAGGCTTTTACCTTGTCGATCAGACCACTTTTCCCATGGGTGCCCCGGTTCCAGGCATCCATGCGAGCGAGTTGTTCGTCACTTTGACGAATCACAAGCACTGGCCCCTCAATGCGGGGCTCCAGTCTGGGTCCGGTAACGACGACAGCGATTTCAATGATCCTGTCATGATCAGGATTCAGCCCGGTCATCTCACAATCCAACCACACGAGATTTTGATCTGACTTGGCTAGCGCTGCCCGGTTGGTGGCGTCGGTATTTGAATCCATGTTCAGAATTGTCGCCGATGCCCTAAACTCTTGGTCAATGCTGCCTTCAACCAACACCGCCAACTTGGCCCTCAACCTGACCTATGCTTTCTCAGCCGCGCTGCTGGTAAGCATGTTGTTGAAATTCTGGCTGAACTCGCGGCAAATCCGTCATGTGGCTGGCCATCGACAAGAGGTTCCATCGGCCTTTTCAAACATCGTTACTCTGACTTCACACCAGAAGGCCGCTGACTACACCATCTCCAAATTGCGATTGGGGCTTTTGGAGTTGGCTTTGGGTGCTGCGGTCTTGCTGGGCTGGACCTTGCTAGGCGGCCTGTCGGCACTCAATCAGAGTTTATTGAATTGGTTCGGCGCCGGCGGCCTGGGACAGCAACTTGCGCTACTCGGGGCGTTTATCTTGATCAACAGCGCAATTGATCTGCCGCTTGGTTGGTATCAGACTTTTGTTTTGGAGGCTCGCTTTGGCTTCAACAAGACAACGCCAAAATTATGGCTGGTGGATTTGGTCAGATCAAGCTTGCTCGGAGTGGCCATCGGACTGCCAATAGCCAGTTTGATCTTGTGGTTGATGGGCGCCGCGGGCGCGCAGTGGTGGGTCTGGGCTTGGGGCGCTTGGGTGGCATTAAACCTACTGCTGATGTGGCTGTTTCCGACCTTTATTGCACCTATGTTCAATCGCTTCACGCCCCTGGAAGACCAGGCGCTCCGGGAGACGGTAACGCGCTTGATGACACAGTGCGGCTTTGCGAGCAAAGGCCTTTTCGTCATGGACGGCAGCAAGCGCAGCGCCCATGGGAATGCCTATTTCACGGGATTCGGCTCTGCAAAACGAGTGGTGTTTTTCGACACTTTGTTAGCCAAGTTGTCAACAAAAGAAGTTGCTGCTGTGCTGGCACACGAGCTTGGACATTTCAATCATCGCCACATACGTCAGCGCATGCTTTTTCTTTTTGCACTGAGCCTGGCAGGTTTCGCACTGCTGGGATGGCTTGCCACCCAATTCTGGTTCTATGCTGGACTCGGGGTACAACCCAATCTAGATAGTCCCAACGATGGGCTGGCCGTGCTTTTGTTCATGTTGACTGTCCCGGCAGTCAGTTTTTTCATCACGCCACTCCTAGCCTGGATGTCACGCCGACACGAATTCCAGGCAGATGCCTATGCAGTTGCGCATACCAGTGGCGAAGACCTTGCTACTGCGCTACTCAAGCTCTATGACGACAATGCTTCAACACTAACGCCTGACCCAATTTACGCGCGGTTTCATTACTCACATCCACCGGCGTCAGAGCGCCTGGCCCACCTCTCCCAACCCGCCGCGGCGAATGCATCATGAAGGTCCCGCTCAAGAAAAAAGACTGGTCTAGTGAGCGTCGGCGCAGCATGACGGCCACTGAGCTCGTGACCCATTTAGCGAAGCTGGAAGGATGGTGCCTGACGGGCGACGGACCAACTCTCGCCATTGAAAAGACGTTTTCATTTGTCAACTATTACGAGACCATAGCATTTGTGAATGCAGTGGCCTTGGTAGCCCACATCCAAGACCACCACCCTGAGTTATCGGTGCAATACGGGCAATGTGCAGTGCGCTTCAATACCCACGATGTGCTTGGCATCTCCAGCACAGACTTTGACTGCGCCGCACAAGTAGACGCCTTGCTGACATGAGCATGCAATTGGCGTCTGTAAGCTGATGACGTCTGCGCCCTTGTCCGAGGGGTTGATTGTGGCCAACCATGGCCGGCATTTTATGGTCGAAAAGTCCGATGGTGACCGACTGATCTGCCACTCACGCGGGAAGAAAAGCCTAGGCGTTGTGGGGGACAGAGTGCTCTGGCAAGCCACTGGTGACGAAGGCACGATTGAAAAAATTGAGGCCAGGCGCAACCTCTTTTTCCGGCAGGATGACATGCGAACCAAGTCGTTCGCAGCGAACTTGGACCAAATACTGATCCTGATTGCAGCCGAACCGGCTTTTTCCAGCAGCCAACTCTCACGGGCTTTGATTGCAGCCGAGGCCGCCGGCATTACGCCCGTCATTGCGCTAAATAAAAGTGACTTAGCTCAGCCATTCGAGCAAGCTTGGGGTTGGCTGCAGCCCTATCGGCGCATGAACTATCAGGTCCTAAGGTTGACCCTTCGGCTTACCAGTGAATCAGAACTTGCGGCTCTTTTGAACATCTTCGACGGCAAGACCACGCTTGTACTTGGGCCATCGGGAGCGGGCAAAAGCACTTTGATCAACCTGCTCAGGCCCGGTGCTCTAGCGCAAACAGGTGAAATTTCACAAGCGCTGAACTCTGGCAAGCACACCACCACGCGGACCACTTGGTACTGGGTCGATGACCAACACAAAACGGCACTGATCGATTCACCCGGCTTCCAAGAATTCGGCTTGAACCACATCGAGCCAGCGAAACTGGCGCACTATATGCCCGATCTGCAAACGCATGCCAATGACTGCAAATTTTACAACTGCAGCCATCTGCATGAACCCGGCTGCAGTGTGATTTCTGCCCTGGAATCAAGCGCTAACCCTCATGGGATAAGCATTAACCGATACAAAATTTATAGTGAGCTACACGCCGAACTTAGTAGCCTGTCCCGGTACTGAGCCTCTGAAATTAGCCCAGCAGTCGGGCTAATGTCAACAGGGCCAACAGCAGGATCCACATCACCACCGTCCGCCAAACCAAACCCACAATCACGGCCATATGGGCCAACTCCGGGCTTTGCCCGCTCGGGTGAACAGCTGCGGACAGGGCATCAGGCTCAGCAGGCGCTCCATTGTCCACCTGGGTGAAACTCGCGTCGCCATTTCCAAGCCGAATATTTACTGCCCCGGCGGTGGCAGCCAAGATCAGGGCATCGTTGTCGCCATCGAACTGCCGCTCATGCTGCCGCCAAGCATCCATGGCTTCCTCAAAGCTTCCAACAACGGCAAAACTGACGGACGTGATACGTGCGGGCATCCAGTCAATCAAACGCCATGCATCGCCCGCTATCGTCTTAAGCGCTTCGCTGACCGGCTGATGATGCGTTTTGCTGTCGTGCAACCAATAGCGCGCCACAAACTCACTGACCCTGTACAACACCGCGCCGGCGGGACCAAAGCCAAAGGCCGCCAACACGGAAAACCAGGCCAGCACGCCAAAAACATGTCGATGCGCCGAGATCACAGAGTGCTCAATCACATGGCGTACGATCACACTATGTGGTAGTTCGCGTGCGTCTATGCCCTGCCAGGTGGCCAGTAGTTCCCGAGCGAGCACCTCGTCCCCATCGGCCAAAGCATCCCTGATCTGGGTAAAGTGAAAGCTAAATTGGCGAAATCCGAGCGTGACATACAACACCGCCACACTCCAAAGCAAAGCAACGGCCCAGCCGAGCACAAGGTCTAACAGCCAATAAACGATCAGCGCAGCTGTTGAAGGCGCGCCCACCGAAAAGGCCCAAGTTAGCCACCCATGAACCGATTTTCCAGCATCAAAATTGCGCGCGCTCCAACGCACCCAAGCCCGTAACATGGCGTGGACGCGATTCCTTGGCCCAAGAGGCCGAGCCTGCTCGATCAGCAGAGCGAACAGCACAGAGATGAAGCTCATAGACACATGATAGCGGCAGCCCAGTTCAGGCTGACAGCATCCGATAGAAGTTGCGCAGCATACCGGCTGTGGCACCCCAAATGAATCGTAGCTTCTCCCTGTCCTGGTAGGGCATAGCAAACCACTCGCGTCGGCGGCCCTCCAACTCGTAGGCGTGACGCTGATGGTGTGCCGGATTCATCAGGTACGCCAACGGCACCTCAAACACATCGGCGACCTCGTTGAAGTCAGGACTTAGGGTAAAACCCGTTTCCACCAGCGCGACAACGGGGGTGATGATGAAACCAGACCCGGTCCGGTAGTGAGGCAGCTGACCCAACACCTGGATGAATGCCGGCTCCAGGCCAACTTCCTCTTGGGCCTCACGCAAGGCTGTCGCGATGGCATCAGTGTCGAAATCTTCGGCCTTGCCGCCAGGAAAAGCAATTTGGCCCGAGTGGGTGGGCAAGTGCAGGGTCCGCTCAGTCAGCAAGACAGTCGGTCGCATCCGCATCACAATCGGAATCAACACCGAGGCGTGGCGGGCTTGGCGTTGGGACCAGACAGGCTCGGCGGTCAGTTCAGGCACCCAGGGCGGTGGGGCAGCAAAGCGTTGCCGAAGAGCGGTTGGGGCCAGAGCGATGGGATCGACTGGTGGCAAGTGGCTGTCAACACCCTCCGCCGGAACGAGCCGAGGATCAAAACTTGGCGGGTTAGACAAGGGCGTCATAGGATTATCAGCGCATGAAATTCCGGGTGCACAATGAATAAAGCCGCCACAGGCATTTGCCGGGGCGGCTTGCTCATGCACAAAGAAATCAGATGTTGACAGTCTTCTTGGCTGGCAACTTTTCCTTGATACGTGCCGACTTACCGCTACGGTCACGCAAATAGTAGAGCTTGGCACGACGAACATCGCCGCGACGCTTCACCTCAATACTGGCGATCAACGGACTATAAGTCTGGAAGGTTCGCTCCACCCCTTCTCCACTGGAAATTTTACGCACAATAAATCCACTGTTGAGACCCCGATTGCGCTTGGCAATCACGACGCCTTCATAGGCCTGCACCCGTTTACGGCTGCCCTCCACCACATTGACGTTGACGATGACCGTGTCACCCGGCGCGAATTCGGGGATGGTTTTCCCCAAACGAGCAATTTCTTCCTGCTCAAGGGTTTGAATGAGATTCATAGTGTCCTCAATTGATCTTGGTCGCGCCAGCGTCGGAATGATGCAAATGCCCAACTGCGAAAGCAAAAAGGCGGCCGCCAGAGGATCTGTAAGCCCTCTATTATAACCACGTGTCGACAGTAGTGACTCGTGGTTATAAGACTACTCGCACTGAGGCACTGCTGAGGCCTTGTCTCAGCCACTTGCCAGGAGAAACGCTTCGTCTTCTGAGCTGAGCCTGCCGCCTCTGCGCGCGCGCGCGATCAGATCTGGACGTAGGCGCAGTGTCGTCGACAGTCGCTGCTGACGACGCCACTGCTCAATGTCAAGATGGTTACCGGACATTAAAACATCTGGCACGGCCTGCCCGGCCCAGTGTTGGGGTCGGGTGTAATGGGGGCAGTCCAAGAGACCATCCAATTCAGGACTAAAGCTGTCCTGTTGGTGGCTAGCAGCAGTGTTCAGTACACCGGGCTGCAAACGGGCTACCGCGTCAAGCAAGGCCATCGCCGCAATTTCACCCCCCGACATGACAAAGTCCCCTAGACTGATTTGGTGTGTTACATGCCGATCTATAAAACGCTGGTCTAGGCCCTCATAACGGCCACAAATCAAGACCGCTCCTTCACTGCTGGCCCAACTTGCGACCGTCGCCTGGTCTAGCAATGGACCCAATGGGGAAAACAGAACCACAGGAACCGGCGCAGGGCGCTGAAGGCAAATACTTTCTATACAACGCGCCAGGGGCTCTGCCAGCATGACCATGCCAGGACCGCCCCCATAGGGACGATCGTCGACGCGCTTGTAGTTGCCATCTGAAAAATCGCGGGGGTTGTTCAAGTGAACATCCATCTGGCCCGTATCAAACGCCCGGCGAGTAATGCCGCTGCTCAAAAGAGGGGCAAAAAGCTCGGGGAACAAGGTGATGAGGTCAAACCGCATCGTCCAGCCTTAGTAGTCTGGCTGCCAATCGACTGCAATACGCCGAGTAGCAAGATCGACTCGATCGATGTAAACGGCCACAAACGGAATCATCCGCTCCATTGACTTACCGTCGTGCTGGAAGGACAAGACCAACACTGTCTGCAGACCAGTGGCCAACAACTCACGAACCACACCCAGTGCAATCCCTTCACGATTGACGACGTCAAGCCCGATCAAATCTACCCAATAATACTCATCCACGCCCGGCATGGGAAAGCTGGAGCGGGCTATAAAAATACGTGCGCCACGCAGTGCCTGCGCCCCATCCCGGTCTTCGACACCCTGGGCGGAAGCCACAACAGTATCTGCATGATGTTTGATGCCTGATATGACAACAAAGCCAGGACCGGAAAACGTTTTTGGCCCCTTTTCGGCCGGCAGCAAATACCAGCGCTTGGTAGAAAAAAGCGCCTCGGGATCAGCGCTGTGGGGAAGAGCTTTGAACCATCCCTTTAATCCCCAGGCATCAGCAATGCGCCCGACTTCGATAGCGTCCGCCGGCAATTCGGCAGTTTCGAGGCCAGGCAACATTACAGGCCTATCAGGCCGCCTTGCTGGCGGCCTGACTGATCAGGCGTTCAACCGTCGGCGACGCTTGAGCACCAACGCTCCTCCAGAAGGTCAGTCGATCTTGGGCAATGCGGATACTTTCTTCACTGGCTGTGGCGATGGGGTTGTAAAACCCGATCCGCTCGATGAACCGGCCATCTCGGCGGGTACGCTTGTCAGCGACCACAATATTGAAAAACGGGCGAGCTTTTGCTCCGCCACGGGCGAGTCGAATGACGACCATGATTTATCCTTCGGGATGCGGCGAGTTAATTCCGCGATTTACTTCAGCACTTAATCCAGCGTTTGAGACACGCGACATGACCACCCGGTCAGCGACACACTGAATAGCCCTTCATTATAACGCGAGCTCCTCTTATGCCCATCATTCGATCCAGCCATGACGCCGATGTCCAGGCAATCACCGCCATCTACGCGCACCATGTACGCCATGGGACAGGCACTTTTGAGATCGACCCGCCCTCCGCCACAGACATGGCGAGCAGGCGTGACGATGTCTGCGGAAAAGGCCTTCCCTACCTGGTTGCCGCCGAGGGTGACAAGGTGCTGGGCTTCGCCTATTGCAACTGGTTCAAGCCACGGCCAGCCTATCGGTTTTCAGCCGAGAACTCCATTTATCTGGCCGCCGATGCCCGCGGCCACGGCTTGGGCCGCGCGCTGCTCGCCGAGTTGGCGGCACAGGCAGAAAAGGCGGGTGTGCGCAAACTGATCGCTGTAATAGGCGACTCTGCCAACGCAGGTTCGATAGGGGTGCACCGCTCGGTGGGCTTCCGTCACGTCGGCACACTCAAATCCTGCGGCTGGAAATTTGACCGTTGGTTGGACGTGGTCCTGATGGACAAGCCTTTGGGATGGGGCGAAGCCTGTCCGCCAGGTCCATAATGAGCGAAGATGAAGAATAAGACACTCGCAGCTTGGCTGGCCTTCCTGGGCGGCCCGTTGGGCCTGCACCGGTTTTATTTGTACGGAGCAACCGACATGCTGGCTTGGCTGCTGCCTCTTCCAACGGCGCTGGGGCTCTATGGCTTGGAGCGAGCCCAGAAATACGGCCTCGACGACCCTTTGAGTTGGGTGTTAATTCCCCTGCTGGGATTCACCATATCGGGCTGCGCGCTAACAGCCATTGTGTATGCCCTGACTCCGACAGAAAAATGGAATGCCCAATTCAATCCTACAGCCTTGCCAAACGCAGCAGCTGGTCAAACCCAGTGGGTCACCATCGGCGCGGTCGTGCTGTCATTGCTTATTGGCGCCACCGTCCTGATGAGCAGCATTGTGTTCAGTTTCCAGCATTACTTCGAATTTCAAATCGAGGAAGCCCGCAAAATCTCACAATGAAATCAGCGCTCAAGCCAATGATTCATTAAAGTCACAGCTATATTTTTTATAGCATTCAGAAAAGTTGGGAGCTCAGCCAGTAAGCGAGTGCAGCAACCAAGCCACTGGCAGGAATGGTCAAAATCCAGGCCCACACAATGTTTCCAGCCACGCCCCACCGGACGGCACTGGCACGCTGAACTGAGCCCACGCCGACAATTGCTCCCGTGATGGCATGGGTAGTCGACACCGGAATGCCCAGCGCTGTGGCAAGAAAAAGCGTTATCGCGCCCCCGGTCTCAGCACAAAACCCGCCGACTGGCTTGAGCTTCGTAATCCTTTGACCCATGGTTTTAACGATGCGCCAACCGCCAAACATGGTGCCAGCGCCAATTGCCAAGTAGCAGGTGATGATCGTCCACGTTGGTGGCGACTTGTCGCCAGCAGCTGCGTACCCGGTGGCGATCAGCAACATCCAGATAATGCCGATAGTTTTTTGCGCGTCGTTACCGCCATGACCGAGGCTGTAAGCGCCAGCCGAGAGTAACTGCATTCGGCGAAACCACTTGTCCACCTTGGCGGGCCGGGTCTTTCGGAATCCCCATGCAACCAGAACCATCATCGCCGAACCGAGTACATAACCCAGCAGTGGCGAGATCAAAATGAAGGCGATGGTTTTGAAAATACCAGATGAAACGAGGGCACTGGCGCCAGCCTTAACCATCACAGCACCCAAAATGCCGCCGATCAGCGCATGCGATGAGCTACTTGGGATACCGTAGTACCAAGTCACGAGGTTCCAACTGATGGCGCCGATCAAAGCGCCAAACACCACGTGGGTGTCTACGATGCCAGGCTGCACAAAGCCTTTTCCTACCGTGGCCGCGACGCTCAGGTGGAAAACGAAGATAGCCAGCACATTGAAAAACGCTGCGAATAAGACAGCTTGGTTTGGCTTGAGTACACCCGTCGACACCACCGTAGCGATCGAATTCGCCGCATCATGAAATCCATTCATGAAGTCAAAAGCGATGGCAAGCACCACCAAGAGCACCACCACCCACAGAGACGCTTGTACGTTTTCCATCTTTCCTGCGCTGCGTTTCAGGAATTCTCGAGGATGATGCCCTCGATCAGGTTGGCCACGTCTTCGCATTTGTCAGTGATGGTTTCAAGCAATTCATAAATCGCCTTTAGCTTGATCACCTCTCGTACATCTGGTTCCTCACGAAACAGTTTGCTCATCGCGCTACGCATGACGCGGTCGGCGTCGCTCTCGAGACGGTCAATCTCCTCGCAGGTCTTCAAGGCTGCATCTGCCACGCTGTGATCCGCAATCTTATCGAGCAACTTGACCGCGTCCCTAACCCGCTCACAGCACTTCACGCTGATATCGGTCAATCGAACAATTTCATCCGTCATGTGGCGCACGTCGTAAAGCGCCATTGTTTCTGCCGAGTCTTGGATCAGATCGGCGACGTCGTCCATCGTGTTAATTAGGCCATGAATCTGCTCACGGTCGATGGGCGTGATGAAGGTTTTGTGAAGGGCCTTGTTGACCTCGTGCGTAACCCGATCCGCCGCACGTTCAGCATTGTCAACATCGCGGTTGTATTTTTCACGCAGGGGCACATCGTTATAGTTGGCCACCATCTGGGAAAAAGCGCGTGCAGCCTCCATGATTCGGTCAGCATGCTGATTAAACATGTCGAAAAAATTACCGTCACGCGGCAACAGCTTCCCAAAAAACATGGCTGACTCCCGGGAGTTTAATGTCAATTATTTGACAAAATTATGACTAGTTGCAGTTTACCCCCATGCTGCTGCGTCACAAACCAGTTCAACCAGCGCAAAAAATAAAATAGACCACGCCCATCAAACACAGTGCAGTCCAAAGGCAATGAAGCTTGGGATGTGTTCATGCCCTCTTAGGCGCCAATTCATTTGGCCGGCACCTACAACAGTTAATCAAAAAATGCAATTCACAAACGGTCCCAGACGCTGATGCGCAGAGGTCAACAAAAGGCCCCACAGCGAGCGCTGGGGGCCTGTCAGTATGAACTCATCCCGGACTTGGGTGGGCTTGGAATCAGGCCGACACTGTGGAAGCGGCATCCACATAATCCGGCACGCGGTCAAAGTTCAGATATTGATAGACCTGATCGCTTGCTGCGGTGAGTACGACCATATCAGCCATGTACTCGGCTTTGGTAGGAATACGTCCTAGTTTGGAGCAGATCGCCGCCAGTTCGGCGCTGCCCAAGTAGACATTGCTATTTTTCCCCAGCCGATTGGGAAAATTACGGGTAGACGTCGAGAATACCGTTGCACCCTCTTTCACCTGCGCCTGGTTTCCCATGCACAGGCTGCATCCCGGCATTTCCATTCTCGCTCCGGCTGAACCCAGCACACCGTAGTGCCCCTCATCGCTCAGTTGCTTGGCGTCCATTTTGGTCGGTGGCGCCATCCAGAGCTTGACTGGAATGTCACGCTTGTTCTCGAGCAACTTGCTGGCCGCACGGAAATGACCGATGTTGGTCATGCAGGAGCCGATGAATACTTCATCGATCTTGGCGCCGGCGACCTCTGACAAAGTCTTCACGTCGTCCGGATCGTTCGGGCAGGCCAGGATCGGCTCATGGATGTCAGCCAGGTCGATTTCGATCACGGCGGCGTACTCGGCATCGGCATCACCTGCAAGCAACTGCGGGTCAGCCAGCCAGGCCTCCATCGCCTTGATGCGGCGGTTGATGGTGCGCACGTCAGCGTAGCCAATCGCAATCATCCACTTCAGCATGGTGATGTTACTGGTGATGTACTCGATGATCGGCTCCTTGTTCAGGTGCACGGTGCAACCGCCGGCGCTGCGCTCGGCCGAGGCGTCGCTCAGCTCGAACGCCTGTTCCACTTTCAGGTCAGGCAGCCCTTCGATCTCCAGAATCCGCCCCGAGAAGATATTCTTCTTACCCTGTTTGGCCACGGTCAGCAGGCCGGCCTTGATAGCATACAGCGGGATCGCGTTGACCAGGTCACGCAGGGTCACGCCGGACTGCATCGCGCCCTTGAAGCGCACCAGCACGCTCTCGGGCATGTCCAGCGGCATCACGCCTGTGGCAGCGCCAAAGGCGACCAAGCCCGAACCTGCCGGAAAGCTGATGCCAATCGGGAAGCGGGTATGGCTGTCGCCGCCGGTGCCCACGGTATCGGGCAGCAGCATGCGATTGAGCCAGCTATGGATGATGCCGTCGCCAGGGCGCAGGCTGATGCCACCCCGGTTGTTGATGAACTCGGGCAGTTCGTGGTGCATCTTCACATCGACCGGCTTCGGGTATGCAGCGGTATGGCAGAAGGATTGCATCACCAGGTCGGCGCTGAAGCCTAGGCAAGCCAAATCCTTCAGTTCATCACGCGTCATTGGGCCAGTCGTATCCTGTGAGCCAACACTGGTCATGCGAGGCTCACAGTAAGCGCCAGGTCGCACACCTTGCTGATGGCCGTTGACCAAGGGCAGGCCGCAGGCGCGACCAACCATTTTTTGTGCCAGGGTAAAACCTTTACCCGAATCTGCAGGATTGCTGGGCAACCGAAACAGGGTGCTGACCGGCAAGCCCAGTGCCTCACGAGCCTTGGCCGTCAGACCACGACCAATGATCAGCGGAATACGGCCGCCGGCTCGAACCTCGTCAAACAGCACCTCGCTTTTGAGCCGAAACTCGGCGATCACCTTGCCGTCTTTGATTGCCTTGCCGTCATAAGGCCGCAGTTCCACCACATCACCCATGGCCATCTGGCTTACATCGAGTTCGATCGGCAGGGCACCAGAATCTTCCATAGTATTGTAGAAAATTGGGGCTATCTTGCTGCCCAAACAGACGCCGCCAAAGCGTTTATTCGGGACGAAGGGAATATCTTCACCAGTGAACCAAAGGACCGAATTGGTGGCGGACTTACGCGACGAGCCGGTGCCGACCACATCGCCAACATAGGCCACCAAATGGCCGCGGCCCTTAAGCTCATTGATGAACTTGACCGGTCCACGTTTGCCATCTTCTTCGGGCGTGATGCCAGGCCGGGCATTTTTGTGCATGGCCAAAGCGTGCAAAGGGATGTCGGGGCGGCTAAAGGCGTCAGGTGCGGGTGAAAGGTCGTCGGTGTTGATCTCTCCCGCCACCCTAAACACACTCAGGGTGATCGACTGTGGCACTTCCGGCCGAGAGGTGAACCACTCAGCGTCGGCCCAACTCTGTAGGACAGCCTTGGCGTGGACGTTACCTGCGTCGGCCTTTTCCTTGACGTCATGGAACTGGTCAAACATCAGCAGAGTCTTCTTGAGGCCACTGGCGGCCACGTCGGCCACCGCCGTATCGTCCAGCATATCAACCAACGGACTGATGTTGTAACCGCCCAGCATGGTTCCCAGTAATTCGGTGGCCTTTTGTCGTGACAGCAGGGGGCACTTCTCAGTGCCATGCGCCACCGCAGCCAAGTAGCTGGCCTTGACCTTGGCAGCATCATCGACACCAGCTGGCACCCGGTAGGTGATCAACTCGACAAGTGTGGCCTCTTCGCCGACTGGCGGCTGCTTGAGCAACTCGATTAATTCACTGGTCTGCTTGGCCGATAAAGGCAGAGGGGGAATACCCAGGGCGGCGCGCTCGGCAACATGGACTCGATAATTCTGCAACATGATGCTCTTCTCCTTTTAAATCAATAAAAATAGGTTCGACCTTTATAAGACATCGTCTCATCACCAGTTCTTGTGTCATGGCCTGGGCGCTGGCTC
Source organism: Rhodoferax sp. (assembly GCA_964201255.1). Lineage (GTDB taxonomy): Bacteria > Pseudomonadota > Gammaproteobacteria > Burkholderiales > Burkholderiaceae_C > Rhodoferax. The sequence continues at coordinate 7,936 of CAXNFT010000011.1, read as the reverse complement.
AGCGAGCAGCATAAAAAAAGCCCTGGCCTCGTTCGGCAGCGCGGTGCCAGTCTGCTGGGCGCGCTCCAACAAATTCCAAAAATAACGATAACTGGCTCGATCCTGCAATACGCCCCGGTCCGATATAGGCGCCCAGTCCGCCCTTTGGGCAGCGACGAGAATACGCGTCGCCTGTTCAATTTCACCAGGCTCCGGGGCAAACGCCTCAAGAATCGGTCTGATCTGGGCCGGATGAATGCTCCACATGCGGGTGAACCCAAGTGCGCGACTGGCCTTCCTGGCCGCAGCGCGCAACCTCGCCACATCAGTAAATTCGGTGACCACGCAATGCGCCGGCACTTTGCCATGGGCATGGCATGCGGACGCTATTTCCAGTTTGGCGCGCAACACCAAGGGATGGTTGAATTGATCAAGCGAAGCGTCGCCACGCCCCTGGTCCAAACCCATGGCAGTAGCCGGTATGGCGCCGCCATGGGCAGAAACGAAGTCCATCAGTCCAAAACTCAGCGATTGCACGCGCACATGCGCGGCGATCTCAAAGGCTTGCTGAACCGCCGCAGGTGACTCAATCAAGACGTGCAACGGCAAGGGTGTCTGGCGTTCAGATCGCGCTGCCATATGGTCGATCCATTGCACAGCCCGCTCGAGCGCGGAGAGCGACTCCAGCTTGGGGATCATGACGTGGCAGAGCGCCTCAGCGGCCGTACCGACAATCGTCGTCACGTCTTGTTCGAAAGCCGGGTGGTCGACCGGGTGAACGCGTACCGCCACCCTGGGCCGGCCACGGCCAGGATCAGCCTTCGTCCGCGCCAAGTTGGCGCGAGCCAGGTCTGCCACCATCAGTGCATGGTCATGCTCACCGCCAATCGGCGCACCGTCCTCGCAGTCGAGCGTCACATCAAAGGGGCAGGCACCGAACTCCTCGGTCATCGTGGCCTGCAAGGCCAGACTTTTGCGTATCCGGGCTTCGACGCCACAGTAGTGATCGCAAACCGGAATTGGGCTCGCCGCGCTTTGCGGGCCAAGGAGCACGTCACGGGGTGTTTGCATGGCTGATCGGTCGTCTCCTGCCCGGCACCAAGAGGTGGGTCACACTGCTTACAGCAGATGCGCCACGCCAGCCTGCTCGTCTTGCAGTTCTTTGAGGGTCTTATTAATGCATTCCTGACTGAATGCATCCACCGGCAAACCCTCTACGGGCCGGTATTCACCGCCCTCGCAGGTCACGGCAAAACCAAACATGGTGTCCTTGGGAATGCCATACTGACCATCGGAGGGGATGCCCATAGTGACCCATTTGCCATTGGTGCCGAGTGCCCAGTCACGCATATGGTCAATGGCGGCATTAGCAGCCGACGCAGCAGAAGAAACGCCCCGCGCAGCAATGATGGCCGCACCGCGCTTACCCACTGTGGGCAAGAAGGTATTGACGTTCCAGTCATGGTCATTAATGCTGTCCTTAACGCTGACGCCGTCGATGGTAGCGAAACGGTAATCCGCGTACATGGTCGGCGAATGGTTGCCCCAGACCGCCAGTTTTTCAATCGCCGCTACCGGCTTGCCAGTCTTCTGTGCCAACTGGCTCAACGCGCGGTTGTGATCCAGGCGCAGCATGGCGCTGAAGTTCTTGCGCGGCAGGTCTGGCGCGCTTTTCATGGCGATATAGGCGTTGGTGTTGGCAGGATTGCCCACCACCAGCACCTTCACATTGCGGCTGGCGACGGCGTTCAATGCTTTGCCCTGAGCAGTGAAAATTTCAGCATTAACGGCCAGCAGTTCAGCGCGCTCCATGCCAGGGCCGCGTGGGCGCGAGCCGATCAGCAGGGCGTAGTCCACATCTTTGAAAGCGGTCATCGGGTCGCCGTGGGCTTCCATGCCTACCAGCAGGGGAAAAGCGCAATCCTGCAACTCCATCATCACACCCTGCAACGCCTGTTGCGGCTTTTCCATGGGTACTTCCAGCAACTGCAGGATGACGGGCTGGTCCTTACCCAGCATTTCGCCAGAGGCAATACGAAAAAGGATGGCATAGCCTATTTGACCTGCGGCACCGGTCACTGCGACGCGGACGGGCTTTTTGCTCATGGTAAAAACTCCAGAAGTGTTGAAAAACAGGGCGAGCGACGCCGACTGATCATGCCGAGCACCGCAGATTCGGCGCGCAGTGTACTCTGGAAAACCCTTAGCCGTCAACTTGTCTTATGTCTTATATAAGATATCATTCAGCGTCTCTGGATCGTCCAAGCCGCCACTCATTTGTCATGGCCTCAACCGCTTTTACTTCTACTGAGAATCACGTCACTGAAGGCAAGGTCAACATCGTGGCACCTCCAGTAGCGCCTGCATTCAGCCCGCTGTACCAGCAAATCAAGGGCCTGATCCTCAACAGCCTGCGTGTCGGCGAATGGAAACCCGGAGAGACTATACCCAGTGAAATGGATTTGGCCGCGCGCTTCAAAGTTAGCCAAGGGACGGTTCGCAAAGCCATTGACGAGCTTGCCGCTGACAACCTGGTGGTGCGACGACAGGGTAAAGGAACTTTTGTGGCGACCCATGCCGAGCGCCAAGTCCAATACCGATTTCTCAAATTAATGCCCGACAGTGGCGACCTCAGCCTGGAAGGCCCCGCACAACGCCAAATTGTTGATTGCAAGCGCCTTCGCGCGCCTTCGGACGTCGCGCGCGCGCTGGCTTTGCGTCCCGGCGACGCCGTGCTCCAGGTGAAGCGCGTACTGTCTTTTGCCGATAAGCCGACAATTCTTGAAGACCTCTGGCTCCCGGGCGTGCCATTTAAAGGTCTGACCGCTGACCGTCTACGTGGCTACGAGGGACCGATGTACGCTTTGTTTGAGACAGAATTCGGGGTACGGATGGTGCGCGCCGAAGAAAAAATCCGCGCCATCAGCGCGGATCATTTGCACAGTCAGCTCTTGAAGGTGGCGCCAGCGACACCTTTGCTCAGTGTCGAACGTATTGCGTTTACCTACCACGACCTTCCCATGGAACTTAGGCGCGGCCTTTACGTGACCGACACCCATTACTATCGCAACGAGTTGAATTGAATTGAGCCTAAGATTTAGCATCTGAAGGACAAATTGAAACCTCGACGTAAGTTTGTTGCGGTGCAATAGAATTTATCCGTGAGCGGTAACCAAGAAGACAGTGTTTTCACCCCCAGGAAAGTCCAGACATGACCGAGATTGACCCACAGGCGCCCGTAAAGCGGCCAGAATTCCGCAACATCAACGCGTTCAAGGACCTTCCCAGCTACCGACTGCCGCCTGCCGGCTGGGTGTCGATCTTGCACCGCATCAGTGGCGCCATCATGTTCATGTTGTTGCCCTTTGTAATTTGGATGTTCGATACCTCTGTATCGTCGGAAATTTCCTTCCTGCAGTTCAAGTCCGCATTCAATGTCGGCCTGCTGGGACTGCCGGGAGTGATCTGGAAATTGCTGGCGCTGGCACTGATCTGGGCCTACCTTCACCATCTGATCGCTGGCTTGCGTCACCTATGGATGGATGCTCGGCACGCTGTCAGCAAGGAATTCGGCAGGTCGTCGGCACTGCTGACCCTAGCTTTGGGCTCCGGCCTTACGCTAGTGTTGGCACTTAAATTATTCGGTCTCTACTAAAAGGAGCGTGACCATGGCAGTTAACTACGGCTCCAAACGCATAGTTGTCGGTGCACATTACGGCTTGCGAGACTGGTTGGCGCAACGCGTCACGGCGGTCCTGATGGCCCTGTTCACCCTCTTGCTCCTGGCGCAGCTGCTTGCAGCGAAAGGTCCCATCAGCTACTACACCTGGTCTGGGATTTTTTCAGCCCAATGGATGAAGGTATTGACCTTCACGGTGATTCTGGCACTGCTGTACCACGTCTGGGTTGGCATGCGCGACATCTGGATGGACTACGTCACGCCGGTCGCCATGCGGCTGTCGCTGCAGGTGTTCTCCATAGTCTGGCTGGTCGGCTGCGCCGGCTGGGCCATTCAAGTACTTTGGCGTCTTTGACTTGGCCGTGACCCTAGCGTCTCTGCCATCCCCTTACAGTCTGAAAATCCATGAACTATTCCGTGACCAAAAGAAAATTTGACGTTGTCATTATTGGCGCCGGCGGCTCCGGCATGCGCGCCTCCCTTCAATTGGCCCGTGCCGGCCTGAATGTAGCCGTGTTGAGCAAGGTATTTCCCACGCGGTCACACACGGTGGCCGCCCAGGGTGGCATCGGGGCCTCGCTTGGGAACATGAATGACGACAACTGGCATTACCACTTTTATGACACGGTCAAGGGTTCGGACTGGCTGGGCGATCAGGATGCGATCGAATTCATGTGTCGCGAAGCACCCAAGGTGGTCTATGACCTGGAGCACATGGGAATGCCGTTCGACCGCAACCCAGACGGCACCATTTACCAGCGCCCCTTTGGCGGCCATACAGCCAACTATGGCGAGAAAGCGGTGGAGCGCGCATGTGCTGCAGCCGACCGCACGGGCCACGCCATGCTGCACACCCTGTACCAGCAAAACATCAAGGCTAGGACCAGTTTTTTCGTTGAGTGGATGGCACTTGACCTGATCCGGGATGCCGAAGGCGACGTGGTCGGCGTGACCGCGCTGGAAATGGAAACCGGAGACATCCATATCCTAGAAGCCAAAACTACACTGTTGGCCACGGGTGGCGCGGGACGCATCTTTGCGGCTTCGACCAACGCCTTCATCAACACCGGTGACGGTTTGGGTTTGGCGGCCCGCGCCGGCATACCCCTGGAAGACATGGAATTCTGGCAATTTCACCCGACCGGCGTGGCCGGAGCCGGCGTCTTGCTGACCGAAGGTTGCCGCGGTGAGGGGGCAATTCTGCTCAACAGCAATGGTGAGCGGTTCATGGAGCGGTATGCGCCGACCCTGAAAGACCTGGCACCACGCGATTTTGTCTCGCGCTCCATGGACCAGGAAATCAAGGAAGGCCGTGGCTGCGGTCCGAATAAGGATTATGTGTTGCTCAAGCTCGACCACTTGGGCGCCGACACCATCATGAAGCGGCTACCCTCGGTTTTTGAAATCGGACACAACTTTGCCAATGTCGACATCACCAAGGAGCCGATTCCAGTGGTGCCAACCATCCATTACCAAATGGGCGGCATCCCGACTAACATCCATGGTCAAGTGGTGGTTCAGGCCAATGGGCTGCACAACCAGGTGGTCAATGGCCTGTACGCCGTTGGCGAATGCTCGTGTGTCAGCGTCCACGGCGCCAATCGCCTGGGAACCAATTCGCTGCTGGACCTGCTGGTGTTCGGCCGCGCCGCCGGCAACCATATTGTTGAGTTCAACAGCAAGAGCAAATCGCACAAACCCCTGCCAGCAGACGCTGCCGACCGCACCCTGTCAAGGCTGTCCCGGTTGGACAATGCCACACAAGGCGAATACGCCCAAGATGTAGCCAATGACCTTCGCGCCAGCATGCAATTGCATGCTGGCGTCTTTCGCACCCAGGCCAGCATGGACCAAGGCGTGACCAAGATCGCCGACCTGCGCGAACGCGTCAATGCCATCAATCTAAAAGACAAGTCCAAGGTGTTCAATACCGCTCGGATTGAGGCGCTTGAAGTTGAAAACCTGATTGAAGCCGCCCAAGCGACCATCGTGTCGGCGGCGGCCCGCCACGAAAGCCGGGGTGCACACTCGGTGGACGACTACAGCGACAGCCCGGAGCATCCAAACGGCCGCAATGACGTCGAGTGGCACAAGCACACCCTGTGGTACAGCGAGGGCAATCGTCTAAGCTACAAGCCAGTCCAGATGAAACCCCTGACGGTAGATTCCATTGAACTGAAGGTCCGCACATTCTGACCCTGGCGGGGACATTGAGGCCAACCAGCCCCCAACTGCATTTGAACCGGAGCTACCCATGACCAAACGCACTTTCCAAATTTACCGTTACGACCCAGACCAAGACGCCAAGCCCTACATGCAAACCATCGAGGTGGAGCTCGATGGCAGCGAGCGCATGTTACTGGACGCGCTGATGAAGCTCAAAGCCATAGACCCAGCCATCTCATTTCGTCGCTCATGCCGGGAAGGGGTGTGCGGATCGGATGCGATGAACATCAATGGCAAAAACGGCCTGGCTTGCCTGACCAACATGCGCACACTGTCGGGCACCATCGTGCTCAAGCCCCTGCCTGGGCTGCCGGTCATTCGTGACCTTATCGTCGACATGACGCAGTTTTTCAAACAGTACAACTCGATCAAGCCCTACCTGATCAATGACACGGTACCACCTGAAAAAGAGCGACTGCAGAGCCCGGAAGAGCGCGAAGAGCTCAATGGCCTTTATGAATGTATTCTGTGTGCCAGTTGCTCTACCAGTTGCCCGAGCTTTTGGTGGAACCCGGACAAATTCGTCGGCCCAGCTGGACTGCTGCAGGCCTACCGTTTCATTGCGGACAGCCGTGACGAAGCCACTGCCGAGCGACTAGACAACCTGGAAGACCCTTACCGATTATTTCGCTGCCACACCATCATGAATTGTGTAGACGTTTGCCCCAAGGGCCTGAACCCCACCAAGGCGATTGGCAAGATCAAAGAAATGATGGTCCTGCGCACGGTCTAAGCGCCATATTTATGCCGACCATTTTGGACGAGCGGATTGATGAACGTGGCTTGAGCAAACTGCGCTGGCGATGTCGTCGGGGCCTGCTTGAAAACGATTTATTCATTGAACGCTTCTTCAAGCGGTTCGAGGCCACGCTGACAAGGCGTCAGGCGCAGGCCCTGGCAGACCTGATGGAATTGACCGACAACGATCTGCTTGACCTGCACCTGGGACGGCAGTCGCTCGGCCTGGTAAGCGCCGAGCTGGACCGTGGTGACATCCGTGAAGTATTAAGCATGTTAAGAGAAAACCCTTGAAAGGTAGAAAATGAAGCTAGCTGACAACAAAGCCACCCTGTCGTTCAGTAACGGCAGCCCCAGCGTTGACTTGCCGGTTTACCAAGGCAGTGTCGGCCCGGATGTGATCGACATCCGCAAGCTGTATGCGCAAACCGGGATGTTCACCTATGACCCCGGATTTTTGTCAACAGCGTCTTGTCAATCCGCCATAACCTACATCGATGGCGACAAAGGTGAACTGCTTTACCGTGGCTATCCGATCGAACAGTTGGCCACCAGCTGTGACTTCATGGAAACTTGTCACCTGTTGTTGTATGGCAACCTGCCTGACGTGGCAGCCAAGGCCGACTTCACCAAGCGTGTGACCAACCACACCATGGTCAATGAGCAAATGCAGTTTTTTCTGCGGGGTTTCCGGCGCGATGCCCACCCGATGGCCATCATGACCGGGCTGGTCGGCGCCCTCTCGGCCTTCTACCACGACAGCACCGACATCAACAATCCGGAGCACCGGGAAATCTCGGCGATCCGCCTGATTGCCAAAATGCCAACGCTGGTGGCCATGGCCTACAAGTACAGCGCAGGCCAGCCCTACATGTACCCCAAGAACAAGCTAAGTTATGCGGGCAACTTCCTGCACATGATGTTTGCCAACCCCTGCGAGGACTACGAGGTCAACCCGGTGATCGAGCGCGCCCTCGATCGTATATTTGTGTTGCACGCCGACCACGAGCAAAATGCCTCGACATCGACCGTGCGGCTCTGCGGCAGTTCGGGCACCAACCCGTTCGCCGCCATCGCGGCCGGCGTGGCCTGCCTGTGGGGTCCGGCGCATGGCGGCGCCAATGAAGCCTGCCTGAACATGCTCGAAGACATTCAGCGCATGGGCGGCGTCAGCAAGGTGGGCCAGTTCATGGACCAGGTCAAGGATAAAAACTCTAATGTCAAGCTGATGGGCTTCGGCCACCGCGTCTACAAAAACTATGACCCGCGCGCCAAGCTGATGCAGGAAACCTGCAAGGAAGTGCTGACCGCGCT
>CAXNFT010000010.1:0-25269 GCA_964201255.1 Rhodoferax sp. | reverse complement strand
TCAAGCCAGGCAAAGCCGGTGGCCAGGCGTGAGGTGGCCAGCCCAAGTGGCTCGTCACTGGTCAAAAACTCTGCCAGCGAGTCAAAAGTTGGCGGGTTGAGTGCGCTGGCGTGCAAAAAATCGAGCAGGCTGGTCTTGCGGCCCTCGCTCTCGGCCAGCACCAGCACCCGATGCGCCGTGTTGCGCAAATGGGTTTTAAGGCGAGCCAAGGGGTCCTCTGCCCCACGCACCACGCCCAACTCGCCCAAGGCCTGGAAATGCGCGTTGTCTGCCACATCGCTCGTAGACGGGCGCAGCGACAACTGGGCATGGGCGTTGACGCGGCCATAAAACTGCTCGGCGCTTAAAAACAGTGCTTCAGGCGCCAGAGCCGGGCGCTCCGGGTCGCCCTGCACCAGGCGGTAGCGTTCGCGGGCGTCTTGCCAGAAATGGGCGAAAGCCGGCTCCAGATCACCGTGCAGCACCACCGTGGCATCGGCGCCGAGGTAATCAAACACTGTGGCGGTGTCGTCAAAGAACAGAGGAAGGTAGTACTCGATGCCCGCCGTGGCCACACCGTTGCCGATGTCTTTGTAGATGCGGCTCTTGGTGGGGTCACCTTCCAGCAACTCGCGCCAGCGGCTGCGAAAGCGGGCCCGCGCGGCGTCGTCCATCGGGAATTCACGCCCCGGCAGCAGCCGAACCTCGGGCACCGGGTACAGGCTGCGCTGGCTGTCGGGGTCAAAAGTGCGAATGCTGTCGATCTCGTTGTCAAACAAGTCCACCCGGAACGGCACCAGGCTGCCCATGGGAAACAGGTCGATCAAGCCGCCGCGCACAGCGTATTCGCCGGGGCTGACCACCTGCGTCACGTGGCTGTAGCCGGCCAGCGTGAGTTGGGCCTTGAGCTTGGCCTCGTCTAACTGTTGTTTGACCTTGAACTGGAAGGTGTAGCCGGCCAGGAACGCCGGTGGCGCCAGTCGGTACAGCGCCGTGGTGGCGGGCAGCAGAACCAGATCGGCGCCAGCTTCCCGGTCGCGCTGGTTGATGCGCCACAGCGTGGCCAGCCGCTCACTGATCAGGTCCTGGTGCGGCGAAAAGGTGTCGTAAGGCAGGGTTTCCCAGTCGGGAAACAGCACGCAGCGCAGCTCCGGCGCAAAGAAGGTAATCTCTTCGAGCAGGCGTTGGGCGTCGGCGGCATCGGCCGTGACAACGGCGGTGGGCCGGTGCTCGTCCTTGTCGCGTTGGCCCAGGCGGGCCAGTAAAAGGGCGTCGGCAGAGCCGGTCGGGCGGGGCAGCGTGTAGCGCTTGCCCGGGTTCAGTTTGGGTAAATCCATGGGTTTCTACGGAGGATTTTAGAATGGGGCCAAGCCCATGTCTGATCACCCGTCCAATTCACCCGCTTTGCACCGTATCTGGGCCTTGATTCCCTGTGCCGGCAGCGGTTCGCGCGCTGGCTCAGTCGGTCCTAAGCAGTACCAGGCCTTGGCGGGTCAGCCCTTGGTCATGCACACACTGGCGGCTTTCGCCGGTGTGCAGCGGCTGCACCGGGTGGCGCTAGTCCTGGCGACGGGCGACACGGTGCTGCACCACCTAAGTGCTCATTATTTGATAGCTAACAATGGCGGTGCGACAAGGGCTGAGACCGTTTTTAATGGTTTAAATTTTTTGCTGGAACAGGGCGCTGTGCCGCAAGACTGGGTGCTGGTGCACGACGCCGCGCGCTGTTTGATCACCCCTGCCCAGATAGACGCCCTGATCGACGCCTGTCTGGCTGACCCGGTGGGCGGCTTGCTGGCTCACCGGTTGGCCGATACCCTGAAAGCCGGGCGGGATGGGCGTGTGGCCGCCACGGTGGCCCGGGCCGACAAGTGGCTGGCCCAAACGCCGCAGATGTTTCGCATCGGCCCGCTGAGCCAGGCGCTGCAGGCGGCCGGCGAGCAGGTGACCGACGAATCCAGCGCCATGGAGGCGATGGGCTGGCAGCCTCGGCTGGTGCCGGGCAGCGCGCGCAATTTCAAGGTCACTTATCCGGAAGACTTTGCACTGGCCGAGGCGCTGCTGCTGTCAGACACCCACAAAAAGGCGAACTCATGAACCTGCGGATTGGTGAAGGCTGGGACGTGCATGCGCTGGTCGCTGGGCGCCCGCTGGTGCTGGGCGGCGTCACCGTGCCTTTTCATCTGGGCCTGCTGGGGCATTCTGACGCCGATGTGCTGCTCCACGCCATCACCGATGCCCTGCTGGGGGCAGCCGCGCTGGGCGATATCGGGCGCCATTTCCCCGATACCGACGCCGCCTTCAAGGGCGCCGATTCCATGGTGCTGCTGGTGGAAGCCGCCCGGCGCGTACATGTGGCTGGCTGGGCCATTGGCAACATCGACAGCACGGTGATCGCCCAAGCACCCAAGATGATGCCGCACATCCCGGCCATGTGCGCCCGCATTGCCGAGGCCCTGGGCCTGGCACTGGATCAGGTCAACGTCAAAGCCAAGACCGCCGAAAAGCTGGGCCCGGTTGGGCTGGGGCAGGCGATGGAGGCGAGGGCGGTGGTGTTGCTGGTGCGGGCGGCACCTGCGTCACCGTAGCTCGGCTGGGGTCATGCCGACGGGGCCGGGAGGGGGTCCGCTGGCCGCACCACCACATGCCGTTGTGCAATAAGGGCCTGGAACTCAGGGGAGGTCGAGGCCCAATCCACCACGTCCACTTTGTAGGGCAAATCAGACTGGGTGAACGCCTCGTGCAGTCGGGCTGATGCTTCGAGGCTCAGTGGCGCTGCGCCCAACACGGCCAGGTCGAGGTCCGAGTAGGGCTTGGCTGCAAAACGGGCGCGGGAGCCAAAAGCCCAGACTGTGCGGTGCGGGACGATGTCTTTCAGGATACGCTGAACAATCGCCCACTCCTGCGGCGCAACCGCGATGGGTAGCGCCATGTCAGAGGGTCCGCGCCTGCAGTTGAGCCAACAGGAGCTGGGCTTCGTCCATGAACTCGGGAATGTCGGCCACCACCGCCAGGGCCACGTTCTCATCGTAGGTATGGCTGGTTTTACCGCGCATTTCACGAAACAGCCGCCACCGGGGCCAGTCGCTGCGCAACAGGCCCTGCTCGTTGCCGGTTCTGATCAGGTCAGCGAAGGGCATGGCGTCAAAGGCGTCGGGTGTGGCTGATGTGGCCTCCAGATAACGTTTGAGCATCTTGTGGCTGAGTTCATAGGTGAACTCAAAGCGCTGGATCAAGCCGTCGCGCAGTTGCGTGTCGCCCTGGTTCTGTTGGTAGCGAATCCAGCCTTCGGCCAGGCGCTGGCAGGCATTCCTGAGGCTGAGCAGTTCGAGTTGGGGCTTCGGCATGGCCGGATTATCAGGCTGTGTCAATCCATCGCCGAGGCAGAGCGCATTTGCTCGCGCAGTACAAATTTTTGTATCTTGCCCGTCGAGGTCTTGGGCAGCGGGCCGAACACCACCTGCTTGGGCACCTTAAAACGTGCCAGGTGGGTGTGGCAGTGCTCCATGATGTCGGCCTCGGTCACGTTGGCCGTGTCGCGCATCTCCACAAAGGCGCAGGGCACCTCGCCCCATTTGGCGTCTGGCTTGGCGACCACGGCGGCCACCAGCACGGCCGGATGGCGGTAGAGCACGTCCTCGACTTCAAGGCTGGAGATGTTTTCACCGCCCGAGATGATGACGTCCTTGCTGCGGTCACGGATCTTGATGTAGCCGTCAGGGTGCTGTACCGCCAGGTCGCCGGTGCGGAACCAGCCGCCGGCAAAGGCATCCTGGGTGGCTTGCGGGTTCTTCAGGTAGCCCTTCATGACCAGGTTGCCACGAAAAAAGATTTCGCCCATGGTCTGGCCGTCGGCTGGCACCGGTGCCAGCGTGTCAGGATCCAAAACGGCAATGGCCTCTTGCAGCGGATAGGCCACGCCCTGGCGCGCGTTCAGCGTGGCACGCTCACTGATCGGCAACCCGGCCCAGTCGCCCTGTTTGGCACAGACGGCCGCAGGGCCGTAGACCTCGGTCAGTCCATACACATGGGTGATGTCGATGCCGATGCGTTCGCAGCCCTCGATGATGGCCGCCGGCGGCGCGGCGCCAGCGATTAAGCCGGCCACCGGGTGGTGGATGCCCTGGCGCAGCGACTCGGGCGCGTTGATCAGCAGCCCATACACAATCGGTGCGCCACACAGGTGGCTGACCCGGTGCTCGCGGATCAGCGGAAAAATCAGCGCCGGGTCTACCCGGCGCAGGCAGACACTCACACCGGCCTGCAGCGCCAGGGTCCAGGGGAAGCACCAGCCGTTGCAGTGGAACATCGGTAGCGTCCACAGGTAAACCGGGTGTTGCGGCATAGACCAGGTGACCACGTTGGAGACCGCGTTCAGGTAGGCACCACGGTGGTGGGTGACCACGCCTTTGGGGTTGCCGGTGGTTCCCGAGGTGTAGTTGAGCGCGATGGCGTCCCACTCATCGGCGGGGAGCGTCCATTTAAAGTAGGGGTCGCCCTCTGCCAGAAAGGCCTCGTAGTCCAGCTCGCCGATCAGTTCGCCGCCCTCGGCCAGCGGGTCGTCCACGTCCACCACCAGCGGCCGGGGGCCGGTCATGAGAGCCAGCGCGGCGCGGATGGTGGTTGAAAATTCCCGGTCGGCGATCAGCACCCTCGCCTCACCGTGCTCAAGCATGAAAGCGATGGCTGCCGGGTCGAGGCGGGTGTTCAGGGCGTTGAGCACTGCGCCCAGCATGGGCACGCCAAAGTGCGCCTCAAACATGGGCGGCGTGTTGGGCAGCATGGCCGCCACCGTATCGCCGGCACCGACACCGCGCCGTGCCAGGGCGCTGGCCAATTGCCGGCAGCGCCGATAGGTTTGCGCCCAGGTGTAACGCTTTGCACCGTGCACCACCGACAGGCGGTCCGGGTAGACCTGGGCCGAGCGCGCGAGAAAGCTCAAGGGTGACAGGGCGGTATGGTTGGCGCTGTTGCGTGGCAGGCTCTGGTTGTAATCTTGGTAGGCCATGGCAGCGGTCTCCTGGACGGTGTGTCGAGCCGCTCAGGCCGGCAGGGTGAGCAGTGGAATGTCTTGCGCCAGCGCCAGTCGGTACAGCGCTTGGCGCGACTGTCCCAGCATAAAGGCAGCGATGGCGTCATGGCTGGCGGGCTGCATCATGGTCGCTGCCCCACCAAAAACCAGCCCGGCGGCGCTGCACAGCGCACGGGAAAAGTGCGGCTCAAGCGCTGCCACGGCCACCCGGCCGTCCAGGCAGGGGTAGACCCTATAGCCAGCGTGCCCACCACCCACTGCGGCACCAGGGCGGGTCAGGCCCCAGACACGCGGCAGTGCCAGGTAGGCTGCCGCATCGGAAAGAGCCACCTCCAGGTATCGGCCCTTACCGGTATTTTTTTGGAGCAAAACGGCCTTGAGTACAGCTTCTGATGCAGCCAGTGATCCGCCCATGTCGGCATACAGGGTGGGCGGCAGGGCCAGGCCGCTGACCAGGTCATGCTCGGCCAGGTAGGTGAGGTCGTGGCCGGGCTCTTCGGCGCGCGTGCCTGGTGCCCCAACGATCGCCACCTGTGACAGCGCGGGGTATTGCCGGTGCAGCAGCTTCCAGTCCAGGCCAAGCTTATTCAGCGCCGAGGGCCTAAACGAGGTCAGCAGCACGTCGGTCTTGGCCAGTTCGCGGTGCAAGGCCGCCTGACCTCGGCTGGTTTTGAGGTCGGCCACACCGACGCGCACACCTTGGTGCAACAGGCGGTAGGCCGCTGGGTTGTACTGGCCCATCGGGTCGCCCGAGGTGCCAGTTGGTGCACCGAGCGGGCCCGGGGGCTCCAGCTTGGCGCAGCGTGCGCCCATTTGGCGACAGCGCATCAGGGCGGCCGGGCCGGGTAGGTTCAGACCCAGGCTTAGGATACGGACCCCCTTGAGCACGGGCGCTGATCGGGAGGGTTGAGACATAGTCATCTACTGTAACGGCAGGCCCACGTAGTTTTCTGCCAGCGCTGTGGCGGCGGCCTTGGAGTTAACCAGGTAGTCCAGCTCCGCTTCTTGCACCTTTTGGCCGAAGCCACCAGCCTCAGGGAACTGGTGCATCAGCGAGGTGAACCACCACGAGAAGCGCTCGGCGCGCCAGACCCGGCGCAGGCAGCGCTCGGAATAGCTGTCAACGCCTGCGGCGCTTGTCTCCTGGTAGTACTCGATCAGCGCGGCAGAGAGGTACTTGACATCGCTGGCGGCCAGGTTGAGCCCCTTGGCGCCCGTGGGCGGCACGATGTGCGCCGCGTCGCCAGCCAGAAACAGCCTTCCGAAGCGCATCGGCTCGGCGACAAAGCTGCGTAGCGGGGCGATGCTTTTCTCGATCGATGGCCCGGTGACCAGCTGCTCTCGCGCCTGCGGGTCAAGCCGGAGCCTCAGCTCAGCCCAAAAGGCGTCGTCCGACCAGCGGCTGAGCGAATCGCTGACCGGGCATTGCACGTAGTAGCGGCTGCGGGTGGCGCTGCGCATCGAGCACAGTGCAAAGCCGCGCTCCGTGTTGGCGTAAATCAGCTCGTGCGACACCGGCGGCACGTCGGCCAGCACGCCCAGCCAACCGAAGGGGTAGACCTTTTCATACTCTGTGATGGCGCCGGGTGGCACGCTGGCGCGGCAGACCCCATGAAAGCCATCACAGCCGGCAATGAAGTCGCAGCTCAGTTCATGCTGCTGGCCCTGGCTGACGTAGCGCACCCTCGGCCGCTCGCCATCGAAGTCATGCACGCTCACCTCGCTGGCCTCGTAGACGGTGGTCAGGCCAGCGGCGGCGCGCGCGTCCATCAGGTCGCGGGTGACTTCGGTCTGGCCGTAAACCATCACCTGGCGCCCGCCAGTCAATACTTGCATGTCGATGCGGTGGCGGGCACCCTTGAACAACAACTCAAAGCCGCCGTGCACCAGACCCTCCCTGTGCATGCGGCTGCCGACACCGGCCTCGTCGAGCAACTCTATGGTGATCTGTTCGAGAACGCCGGCCCGGATCCGACCTAGCACATAGTCTGCACTCTGGCGTTCGATGATGACCGCATCAATGCCGGCCTTGTGGAGCAGTTGGCCCAACAATAAGCCGGAAGGGCCGGCGCCAATGATGGCGACTTGGGTGCGCATGGAGGGTATTTCCTAAAGAGTGAGGCGACAAGCTTAACGCTGGGCAAGCCCATTCAGTGCCCTTGCCTTAAACGCCGAGATGCTGCTCCAGCAAAGCCGGTTGGGCGCGCAGCGCTTCTGAGCTGCCCTCAAACCCGACCTGGCCTTTGACCAGGATCACGTTGCGGTCGGTGATTTGGGTGACGTGCTTCCAGTTTTTGTCGACGATGACGCTGCTGATGCCCGTCTCGCGGAACAGGCCGCAAATATGCCAGATTTCGCGCGCAATCAGCGGGGCTAGCCCCTCGGTGGCCTCGTCCAGAATCAGCACATCCGGGTTGGTCATGAGGGCGCGACCAATCGTCAGCATTTGCTGCTCACCGCCTGACAGTTGCTGGCCGCCGTGCCCCAGGCGCTCCTGCAGGCGAGGGAAGGTCGACAGCACCCGCTCATAGGTCCAGTCGCGCTGGCCGCGAGTGCCGGCGCGAGCCGCCATCTTGAGGTTTTCCAAAACGCTCAGGTTGCCGAAAATGCCTCGCCCTTCTGGCACGTAGGCCACGCCAAGCTGGGCAATCTCGAACGGCGCGCGGCCGGTCATTGGCCGGCCCATGATATTTACCGAGCCGCTTCGAGGCTTGACCAGACCCATCAGGCTTTTCAGCAGTGTGCTTTTGCCCATGCCATTGCGACCCATCAGGCCGATGGTTTCGGACCGGCTCACCGAGAAGTTGATATCTCGCAGGATGTGGCTTGCGCCATAAAAGGTGTTCAGGCCGCGCGCGTCGATGAGCAGCTCATTCATGCGTGCTCCTCCCCCAGGTAGGCCGCCTGCACATCGGCATTGCCACGTATCGCCTCAGGCGCGCCGCTGGCGATAACCTGGCCGTTGACCATCACGGTGAGGTGGTCGGCCAGCGCAAACACGGCGTCCATGTCGTGTTCAACCAGCAGTATGGCGTGGCTTCCCTTGAGCTTGAGCAGGAGCTCCACCATGCGTTGGGCTTCGGCCACACCCATGCCGGCCAGAGGCTCGTCGAGCAGCAACACCTGAGGTTCGGTGGCCAGTGTCATGGCAATCTCCAACTGCCGCTGTTCGCCATGGCTGATCTCCCCAGCGATGGCATCACGCCGATCTTTTAAGTCAGAAAGCTCTATAGCCCTTGTCGCACGGTCGTTTGTAGCTATTGATTTGCTATCGTTGAGTAGCCAGCTGAGCGGGTTCCAGGGTTGCTGGGACTGGCGCGACTGTGCGGCCAGGCGCACGTTGTCCCAGACGGTGAAGGCCTGGAAAATATTGGTTTTTTGGTAGCTGCGACCCAGGCCCTGGCGCGAAATGCGCTCTGGCGTCCAACCGGTGATGTCGGCGCCACACAGCATCACCTGCCCGTCGGTCGGCGGCAAGTCGCCAGACAGCAGGTTGGCCAGGGTCGACTTGCCAGCGCCATTCGGGCCGATCACCGCATGAATCCGGTCGCGCCAGAGCGCCAGCGAGACATTGTTCACCGCCGCCAGGCCGCCAAAGCGCTTGGTCAGGCCGGTCGCCGTCAGCAGCACCTCACTCATCAGCCGCTCCCTTGTGGCGGCTAAGCCGACTGGCCAGCCCGAGCAGGCCGCGCGGCGCGAAGATCACCACCAGCACAATGAAGCTGCCCATCCACAGCTGCCAATGTTTGCCCAGCTGCACGTTGCCGACTTGAGGCAGGTCTTTGAACAGGTGCAGCACCACCTCAAAGCCAAAGGCGCCGACGATGGCACCAGCAAAATTGCCCATACCACCCAGAATCACCATCATGATGGCGTGCGCACTCATGTGAAAACCCATTAATTCGGGGTTGATGTAGCCGGTTTGTACTCCCCACAGGTAACCTGCCAGTCCGGCCAGTGCGCCAGCCAGTGAGAAGGCGGTCAGTTTGTAGCCAAAGGTGCCGAACCCAAGCGCCCGCATGCGGTGCTCATTGACCCGGATGCCAGCCAGTGCTCGGCCAAAGGGGCTCCACAACAGGCGCCGCAGAAAGCCGTAGACCAGCAGCAGGGCGGCCAGGGTAAAAAAATACAAGGTCTTTTTGTTGTCCAGATCCATCAGCGTCCAGCCGCCCAGGTTCACTGTGGGCTTGAAATTGATGTAGAGGCCATCGGAGCCACCCAGCGCTTTATTGTCAAAGAACAAGAAGAACACCATCTGGGCAAAGGCCATGGTCACCATGATGAAGTAAATGCCGTGGGTACGGACGACAAAGAAGCCAATGACCAAGGCTGCGAGGCCAGACGCCAGCACCGACAGCGGCAGTGTCAGCCACAGCGAGGTCGCCTCGTTTTGCGGCATCAGAAAGGCCAGCGCGTACCCGGCCAGACCGAAATAGGCGGCGTGCCCCAGCGACACCAGGCCGCTCACCCCTTGCAACAGGTCCAAGCTCATGGCAAAAATGGCCAGAATCATCATGCGCGTGACCATTTGCACATAAAAATCACTGCCGGCAAATGGAAAAGCCGCCAGCGCTGCGAGCCCCAGCCATAGCACCAAGCGCACTCTGCGGGGAAATACTTCAAGATTGGCTGTAGGCGTGCTCATTGCTTGAACAGTCCTTCTGGTTTCCACAGCAGCACGGCCGCCATCAGCATGTAGACCAGCATGCCAGACACAGAAGGCAGCAATACCTTGCCAAAGGTGTCCACCAACCCAACCAGCAGGGCCGAAATAAGCGCACCCCGCACCGAGCCAATGCCGCCAATCACCACCACCACAAAACACATGATCAGCACCTGAGAGCCCATGTTGGGGTAGACGCTGGAGACCGGTGCCGCGATCATCCCTGCAACCGCCGCCAGACCCACACCAATGGCAAAGACGATGGCGTGGATCAGTTTGATGTTGATGCCCAGGGCTTCCGCCATGTCGCGGTTGAAGGCACCGGCCCGGATCTTCATGCCCAGGCGTGTCTTGGAGATCAGCAGGTACAGCCCAAGCGCCAGCGCGACACACACCGCCGACATGAACAGCCGGTAGACTGGATAAGACAGATTGGCTGTCAGGGGAATAGATTCGCCCAGCAAGGCGGGGATGGCCACGCCGTGCACGTCGTCGCCCCAGACCATGGAGCGCAGCTCTTCAAAGATGTAAATCAGGCCGAAAGTCAGCAGCACCTGGTCCAGGTGGTCGCGCTTGTAAAAATGTCTAAACAACAGCCACTCCAAGGCCAGTCCAAAGCCCACAGACAACAGCGTCCCCACCAGCAGCGCCAGTGTCAAGCTACCCAGCTGGGCGCTGAGTGAATAGGCCAGGTAGGCACCCAGCATGTAAAAACTGCCGTGTGCCAGATTGACCACACCCATGATGCCGAAGATCAAGGTGAGGCCCGCCGCCAGCATGAACAGCAGCAGGCCGTACTGCACACTGTTGAGAAGCTGGATAAGAAAGGTCGGGAAATCCATTGGATGCAGTGCACTGAAAAAAGGGAGGCACGTGCCTCCCTTTGATTCAAAAAAGGCAAGCCTCAGCCCATCTTGCAGCCCGCACCGCTGTCAGCCAGCGCCTTGGCAGCAACGCCGATGACTTTGTTCTCCTTGTTCTGGACCACCCGAAGGTAGATGTCCTGAATTGGGTTGTGCGACTTGCTCATGGTCCATTTGCCACGCGGGCTGTCGATCGTCACAGATTCCATCGCCTTGTAAAGCACGGGTTTGTTGTTGAGGTCCCCGTTGACAGCGTTGGCGCCATGGACGAGCAACAGGCCCGTGTCGTAGCCTTGCACCGCATACACATCGGGCTGCATTTTGTAGGCCTTGGCATACTCCAGACGAAACGACTTGTTGCGCGGCGTTTCGATCGAGTCGCCGTAGTGCAGCGTGGTCATCACGCCTTCTGCGGCGGGGCCTGCTGCTTCCAGCATGCCTTCGGTCAAAAATCCGGAGCCATACAGAGGGATTTTGTCCTTCAGGCCGGCTGCGGCGTAGTCGATCATGAATTTGGCCGAGGCACCGCCAGCAAAGAAACAGGCGACTGCATCAGGCTTGAGCGCCGCAATTTCAGTCAGCAGGGCTTGGAACTCGACATTGGGGAAGGGCAGGCCCAACTCCTTGATGATGGTGCCGCCAGCGGCCAGGTAGCCCTCTTTGAAGCCTTCAAAGGCCTCGTCACCGGCCGCGTACTTCCAGGTGATCCAGACCGCACGTTTGTGGCCCTTGGCCACCATGGCCGCACCCAAAGCTCGGGTGGGTTGGGAATTGGAAAACGAGGTACGGAACACGTTGGGAGCGCATTGTGCGCGGGTGGCCATGTGCACGCCCGCGTTGGGAATCAAGCACAGCACGCCACTGTCTCGCGCCACCTTGTGAATGCCCATTTGCACGCCGGAGTGCACCGTGCCAATCAGGACATCTACCTTGTCACGCTGCACCAATTTATTGGCGTTTTCAATACCCTTAGACGGTTCGGATTCATCGTCCACCTTGAAATACTCGATCTCACGCCCACCCAGCTTTCCACCTTGTTCATTGATGGCCAAGCGAACACCGTTCTCGATGGCGACCCCAAGTTGGGCAAATGTGCCGGTGTAGGGCAGCATCAGCCCGACGCGAAGTTTGCCGCTCTGTGCCTTTGCCAGTTCTGGCAGCAACAGCCCAGTGCTGGCTGCGCCGATGACAGCCGCACTGCGGGTCAGGACGAGGCGGCGGGTGGTTGAGGTTGAATTCATGTGATTCCTTCTGTTTGGGCAGGGTGGGTTGGAGAATCCCTCTATCCTAGAGCAGGTTACTTGTGTTGGGGCAGAGAGAAAACCCGATAGTCGTCTGAAATTACCATCAAATGCAGTAAATTGCGTTTTTTTTTGGGATAGATGAATTATGCTGCATATCATTCGTGCGATCCGGCGTACAAATTTGGCGCTGGGGACTTTGGTGCACACTCGAGGCTATCCCATTCCTGGAACCCTGACTTGACACCATCGCAACTACCGTTGGGCCTTGACCTGCCAAATGGCAACCCCGTCAGACCGACGTCGGGGCCCCGACGGGCCGCTCAAAAAACCAAAGGTTTGCCCGATCTTCCGGCCATGGCCGAGCAATTGGCCCGCCATCCCGACTACCGGGTCTTGCGCCGCCTGGCGCCCGTGACGCATTTCGCACGCTCCGGCGCTGGACCCTTGCTGAAGATGGTCATTCTTGACACCGAAACGACGGGTTTGAGTCACGCCAAGGACCGCATCATCGAACTGGCCATGCTGCGGGTCGATGTGGACACGCTGACCGGCCTGCCTGTGGGCGATGTCCAGATCTACGACGGTCTTGAAGATCCTGGTCAACCCATTCCGGTGGAGGTGAGCCAAATCACTGGCATCTCGGACGACATGGTCCGTGGGCAAGCCCTGGACATGGCGCGCGTTGATGCCTTGTTGGCCGGTGCCGATCTGGTGGTGGCCCATAACGCTGGCTTTGACCGGCCCTTTTGTGAGGCGCGCTGCCCCGGCTTTGCCGCGTTGCCCTGGGCCTGCTCATTCGCCGATATCGAATGGAAGAAAGAAGGCAGAGGCTCCGCCAAGCTGGAGCATCTGGCCTTGCATCAGGGGCTGTTTTATGAGGCCCACCGGGCAGAGGTGGATTGTCATGCCCTGCTGACTGTCCTGATGGCAGCGTTGCCGAGCGACGGTAAGACTGGGTTGGCACGCCTGTCGGGCACCGTTACGTCGCCGAGTTATCGATTGCTGGCCACACAGGCGCCGTTTGACGCCAAGGACCTGCTCAAGGCGCGAGCGTATCGGTGGGATGCCGAGAAGCGCGTTTGGCACACTCGGTTGCAGGACGAAGCGCAACTGGCGGCCGAATGCGAATGGCTAAAGACAGCGGTCTATGGCGGGCGCAATGCCACGGTTCATATCGAAAAAATGGATGCATTGGTCAAGTACTCCGCACGTTCAGGGGCATTGTCAGAGCGGCAGCTTTAAACGGCCCCCCGGATAGAATAGGAGTCCCCCGACAGACCTCCAGAATGCGTCGGGCATAAGGAGATTCATGAAGCGTGTTGATGATTTCCGCCTGAAGTTCGGAAAAAAAGAACTCGTGCCCATCATGGTGGGTGGCATGGGTGTGGATATTTCCACGGCGGAGTTGGCGCTGGAGGCCGCTCGGCTGGGCGGAGTCGGTCATATCTCTGATGCCATGGTGCCCGATGTGTCAGACCGCCGCTTCGACACCAGTTTTGTCAAGGACAAGACCCGCTTTTACAAACATAACATCGACAAATCTGACAAGTCCATCGTCAAATTTGATCTAGGCGTGTTGGCTGAGGCAACCCGCCGACATGTCGGCGCGACCATGGAGGCCAAGCGCGGCGAGGGGCTGGTGTTCGTCAATTGCATGGAAAAGCTGACCATGAATGCGCCGCGCGAAACCTTGCAAGTGCGCATGGCCTCGGCGCTGGATGCTGGTATCGACGGCATCACCCTGAGCGCAGGCCTGCATTTAGGTTCATTTGCTTTGCTGGCAGACCACCCGCGGTTTCGTGATGCCAAACTGGGCATCATCGTGTCATCGGTGCGCGCGCTGCAGTTGTTTCTGCGTAAGAATGCGCGGCTGAACCGGCTGCCCGACTATGTGATTGTGGAAGGGCCGCTTGCCGGTGGTCACCTGGGCTTCGGTATGGACTGGGCAGAGTACGACCTGGCGACGATCACCGCAGAAATTTTGCAGTATCTGCGCGCCGAGCAGCTCGATATTCCGTTGATTGCAGCGGGCGGTGTGTTTACCGGTAGTGACGCCGTGTCTTTTCTGGAGCAGGGGGCTGCTGCAGTGCAGGTCGCCACGCGGTTCACCGTGTCCAACGAATGCGGCCTGCCGACTGATGTGAAGCAGGATTACTTCCGGGCCAGCGAGTCAGACATCGAAGTCAACACCATCTCGCCCACGGGCTATCCAATGCGCATGCTCAAGAGCACACCCGCTATCGGCTCTGGCATTCGCCCCAATTGCGAAGCCTATGGCTACCTGCTTGATGGTAACGGGAGTTGCGCCTACATCACCGCCTACAACCGTGAGGTGGAACTGCACCCCGACGTCAAGACGATCAAGGTCATGGACAAGACCTGTCTGTGCACGCACATGCGTAATTTCAACTGCTGGACCTGCGGGCATTACACCTACCGGCTCAAGGACACTTCGCACCGACTGGCCGACGGCAGCTACCAAACGCTAAGCGCCGAGCATATTTTCAAGGACTACCAGTTCAGCCGCGATCACCAGGTGGCACTGCCGGTCTCAGAGGGGACCGGGGGTGTGCGCCTCAGCAGCAGTGTCAGTGCCTGACCCGACTTCGGTCTTCCACCCCCTGCGGCCCGTTGTGCAAGTTGCTCAGCACATGGTCCTGGTGCAGCAACTGCCACGACAGCATTTTTTGCGCCATCTCCAGCAGCAGCCCTTGGCAGGCCGGGTCCAGAGCCAAGTTGTGCATTTCGCTCGGGTCTTCCTGCAGATCAAAGAGCAGGGGGGGTAGGGCGGCAAAGTGCACATATTTCCAGCGCCGGCCGCGAATGATCGCCAACTGGCACTCATCCGGCAGCAACCCGAGCGCCGCCTCGCCGTCGTAGCTGCTCCAGGGACTGCTGCGGAAATCAAGCGCCATATGGACCTCTTCACGCCAGTGGGCCGGCCTTCCGTCACCCAGGAACGGCACCAGTGAGCGGCCGTCACATTGTGCGGGTATCGCAGCTCCTAACCAGTCCAGCACGGTGGGCATCAGGTCCACCGACTCGGTGAACGCATCCACCTGGCGGCCACGACCGGCATCAGCCTCATGGCGCGGGTCGCGGATGATCAGTGGGATGTAGAAGCTTGGGTCAAAGTACAGCTCCTTGCCCCAGGTGTAGTGATCGCCGCCCATTTCACCGTGGTCACAGGTGAAGACAATCAGCGTGCTGTCGTACTCGCCAGTGGCTTTGAGGTGCGCGACGAGGCAGCCTACCGCATCGTCCACCTCGTTCATCATGCCGTAGTAGCAGGCCCGCATTTGGCGCAGTTCAAGCTCGGGCATGTGAACCAGGTTGTTGGGGTTGTGCTCATCGTAGTGATTGGGGCGGTCGAAGCTCTTGATCCACTGCGCCAGATGCGGGTGCTGGGTGGCTTCGAGCTCAGGGGTGGCGCGCCGAATTGGTAGCGACACACTGGCCGGGTCATACAGGGCGTTGTAGGGCTCGGGGGCGATCACTGGCGGGTGAGGCCGCAAAAAGACGCAGTGCATGAACCAGTCTTCATGGCGGTGGTCACCCAGCCACTGAATCACCTGATCAGCCATGAAGTTGGTGTCACTGTCCTCCGCCTTGAACCGCGTCGGAATAAATCGATATCCCCGATTCGGGGGGGTGTCAAAGCCGGTCTGTGGTTGGTAAATGTCCTCGCGGCCCTGAAACTGGTAGCCTTTGGCGCGCAGGTCGTTCATCCAGGCGCCCATGTAGTCCGGGAACAGCAGACCGATGCTGTAACCCGGCAACGGGCCCTCATAAGTGCGCAGCGATGGGTCAGCCGGGTCACGGCCACGGGGATCGGCGCTGGTGTCGGTGTAACCAAAGAGAGTGGGGTCGTATCCCAGCTTGCGCAATTCCTTCGCCAAATTGGTGTGGCGCTGGTCCAGGGGCGTGCCATTACGCCCGGAACGGTGGTTCATCAGGTAAAGACCGGTCTGCAGGCTCGCGCGTGAGGGGCCGCAGGGCGAGGTGACTGCGTAATGCTGCTTGAACAGTGTGCCTCCAGCAGCCAATGCATCCAGGTGGGGGGTTCTCACCACCGGGTGCCCCAGCGCCGACAGGCATTCGCCACGCCACTGATCGGCCGAAATGAACAGGACTTTTCGTGGCTGGCTCATGCTGCGCTGGAATCAGCGACGGCGATGCACTCCAACTCAAAGCGCAGCGCTGCAGAGAGGCAACCCGTGATGGTGGTGCGCGCCGGGTAGGGCGCCTGAAAATACTCGCGGTAAAGGCGGTTGAACTCGGGTATATCCGTCGCGTCGCGCACATAGTTCCGGGTCTGGACCACCTGCGCCAGCGTGCAACCCGCTGAGTGCAGCACCTTGCGAAGATTCTCCACAGAACGTCGAAACTCGCCCTCAAACGTGTCAGACACGATGGCCCCGGTGATGTCTACCGAGGCCTGTCCCGACACAAACACCATATTCCCCACCCGTACGGCCGGACTGAAAGGCAGGTGTGAGACCGGGGTATCAGCCTCGCGGGGATAAGAAACTTCAGGCCGCATAGCTATCTCCTTTAATTGGGGTCAGATTCCAATTAAATCTCACCCTGTTCAATTGTCAACTAATTAGAATCTGACCCCAATTAACCAATTAAATGAAGGGCCCGCTTTTGACGAAGCTACCGCCCTGGTAGCGACGCGTTGGGTCGCTGGGGTCGAGGGGCGGTGTTGCCTCCCGATGGGCACGATAGGGCTCCGCGCTGTCTTGTGGCTTAAACCCCAGGTGAGCCGCGCCGGCGTTGTTCCACCAGGGGTCGCGGTTGTCCGACATGCCAAAAACAACGGTATGACCAATTTGTGGGGCCTGCAGGCAGCACCGAATCAATTCGGTCAGGTCGCGGTAGCTCAGCCAGGTGTGAAGCATGCGCCGGTCTTTGGGTTCGGGAAAGGCCGAGCCGATGCGCATGCTGGCGCTTTGAATGCCATAGCGGTTCCAATAGAACTGCGCAACGTCCTCACCGAATGACTTGGACAGGCCGTAATAGCTGTCCGGGCGGCGCAGGCAATCGGTGCCCAGCACGTCATCTTGCTGATGAAAGCCCACCACATGGTTGGAGCTGGCGAACACCACGCGCTCAACGCTGTGGCGTCGGGCACCCTCGTAAATGTGCAGTACCCCCTTGATGTTGGCCTCCAGGATGGCTTCAAAGGGGTAGTCAGTGGCCAGGCCGCCCATGTGCACGATGGCATTGCAGCCCTGTACCAGTTGGTCCACCGCCTGTTTGTCTGCCAGTTGGCAGGGCTGAACCTCTTCCCCGGGGCCAGCGGCGTCCATGGCGGCGATATCGGAAAGCCGCATCTGCTGCGCATAGGGCCGCAGGCTGGTGCGCAGATGGCGGCCAAGTTTGCCGGCAGCGCCGGTAAGCAGGAGGCGGGGAATCATGATTGGCGTTCTTGTTTGAGATGGGGCAGTGGGCTTAAGGGGTGACGGCGTTGGGCGCCGCATGGGCCCTCTTGATTTGAAACTGCGATTGGGCAGGATCACTCAGGCGTATGCCTGCGGCCTTGACGGCCTGGTCAGGTACTTTGTCGAGCTTGTTGTAGCTGGCATGCGCTTGGTCTTTGTAGGGGGTGTTGTGTGCTGCGTTGTAGCAAAAAAGTACTGTCCAGCGCCGGTTGGGTGAGCGGTTCTGGTCAGAGCGGTGCATCACATTGCTGTGGAAAAACAGACCGTCGCCCGGCGCCATCTCGGCATAGACCAGATCCATTTCTTTGAGCATCTGATCCACGCGCTCCATGTCGGCGCCCACCTGCTCGCCCGGTCCTGTGCTGTGGTTGATACGGCCAGCATGATGCGAGCCGCGAATCACCTGCAGGCAACCGTTGTCGCGGTCTGCGCGGTCCAGCGCCACCATCACGCTGGCCATGTGCGGGAACAAGCAGCCGTTGTGGTACCAGTAGCCATAGTCCTGATGCCATTCCCAAGCGCCGCCGTCAAACGGCTCTTTGGCGGTGAGCTTGGAGTGGTAATGGTAGACCTCGGCCCCCAGCATGTCTTCGATGGTGTCTACCACCCGCTCGCTGCGTGCCGCTAAACCATAGACACTGTCACCCGGCTCGTTCCACAGTGCGATTCGGGTGGCCTTGCCCTGAGCGTCGCGGCGCTCGTAGAGGCTTTGTTTGAGTGCCGGGTCTTGCTCCATGGCCTGACGCATGAGGCTGATCTCCTCAGCGTCAAACAGAGAAGGGATCATGACAAAGCCATCCTTGTCATAGGCCTGGCGTTGGGCGCTTGTGAACACGGTAGGCATTCGATCTCCTGTTGGTTTTTGGGTTCAGTCCGGGCGAAGATGGAAGAGTCCGGCGTCAGCTGCCAAACATTCGTGATCGTGTGTTTTGCAGATGACGCCGCATGGCGGCCTCCGCCGCCACGCTGTCCCGTTGCAGGATGGCATCGACCACAGCAACATGCTCTGCCTGCACACCCAGTAAGCGTTCATGGCTTTTGCTGAGAGAAAAATTGCGCAGCAGGTCCATGCCGAATGTCACATGCTGCTGGATGGAGGCGATGACCGAGACAAAAAATTGGTTCTTGCTGGCGCGCGCAATGGCGATGTGGAAGTCGTAGTCTTCCTCCACGCCAAGCACATGATTGTCGACAGCCATTTGCAGTCGCGCCAACTCACGTTGAATCAGCGCCAGGTCCGCTTCGTCGGCCATCTCTGCGGCAAGGGCGGCCGCACCCCCTTCGATGACGATCCGAAACTCGATGCATCGTCGCACATCGGACAGTGACTCCAATGGCATGAATCGGGGTAAATCCGGGTCGGGCCGGCGCGTGACAAATGTGCCCGCACCCTGACGGCTTGTGATGATGCCATCGGCCCGTAGCCTTGAAAGCGCCTCGCGCACGGTTGGGCGAGAGGTTTTAAACTGCTCGGATAAGGTCTGCTCTGTAGACAGGCGGTCACCTTCCTGCAGATCGCCCTGGATGATCAAAGCCAGCAGCTCGCGATAGACCCGATCGGCAAGACCTTCCGGGGTACGACGTGCGGTCATGGCCAGACGGTGGGGCTAGGCGTTGGCGTCAGCCGCCAACAACTGCTTGGCAGTGGCCTCGATCTCGCCACGCAGTGCAGGCGGCGACGGGCTCAGCAGCGGCAACTGGGCGCCCATATCGGCCACGCCAGACAAGGTGACTGCGTCGTGCAGCACTCGGATCAAAGAGACCGAATCACGCAGCGTTTCTAGCGGCAAGAACAGGTCGTACAACCGCTGAGCCTCGGTCATGTCCATCCTTTGCAGGGCGCCCAGCAGCGCCATGCAGGCCTTGGGGGCGATACAGCCAGAGCCGGTGGTGAAGGATGCCAGGCCAAAGTGGCCCAGATGCGACAACACCGGCCGCTCCCCCATGCCGCTGACGATGCGGCCGCTGGAAATACGGTCAATCATGGCTTGCAAAAACGGGTCGTCGCTCGGGTTGGGCCGAACCACGGCGTATTTGACGCACAAAACCTTATTTGATTCGACCAGTGCTTGCAGGGTGTCGAGGTCAATGTATTGCTCACTTTTGATGTAAAGCGTGACGGGCATGGCGGCGCTATCGACAAAGCGAGAAATGCCTTCGGCCACGCCTTGTGCCGTGGTGAAGCCTTGCATCGGCAGCACCATAGCGGTCTGATAACCGGAATTGCGCAGCAGTTGAGCCTGTTCAATCATCTTGCCAAAGTCTGGCCCCACTGCGGGAATGACCCGTGTGTCGGGGCCGGCGGCATCGGCCAGCATGTCCAACATTGGGCCGTATTCACGCAAGGGCATGTGGTACAGGTTGGCGTTGCCACCATACAGCAGAGTACGAATGCCTCCGGCCTCGATATGTTTTATCAATTGCCGGTTGGCGGACTCATTGACAGACAGGTCGCCATGACGTGCCAAGGGTGGCACAGCCAGCACTGAGCCGGTGAATTCTGCCAGGGTGATGGGGGTTTGCTTCATGAGGCACACATCACCAATAGGACTGTAAAATGGTATGACATATTAGTAGTTGTATGACGAATATTCTCAGTATTGTGGAACTAAATCGCCTTTTTGACTAGCTTTTTCTGCGGTCTAGGGTTTGTACTGATCATAAATGACTTGACAGTACCAAGGTTGTCAAACAAAGTCTCCCCTGTCGTCTAACCCTGTCTAGAAGCCGGGGCAGACACGCAGCGGGTCAGTCCTCAGGGCTTGTATCCATTCGGTTTTCCCCAATTTTGTTGGAGTTTTTGTATGAACCAAGCCCCTCGTTCCACGAGCCCTCGCAACGCGCAGCGTCGCCAAGTGCTCAAAGGCTTTGCCGGTGCCGTGACGCTGGCGGGTGTGGGAAGCACCGCATGGGCCCAAGCGGGCAAGGAAGCGCCAGCCTTGGCAAAATTAGTTAGTGACGGCAAGTTGCCGGCGTTGGCACAGCGCTTGCCTTCTGCACCCTTGGTGGTTCAGGCTGAAAAAGTGGGCACCTACGGCGGCGCATTGCGACGTGGCCTGCGCGGCAGTTCTGACCACAACGGTATTTTGCGGATGGTGGGTAACCAGGGCCTGGTGCGTTGGAACATGTCTTTCACTGAGGTGTTGCCCTGCGTCGCATCCAAGTGGGATGTCAACGCCAACTCCACCGAGTTCACCTTCACACTGCGTCCTGGCATGAAGTGGTCTGACGGCAAGCCATTCACCGCAGACGACATCATTTTTTCGATCGAGGACTGCGCCAAGAACAGCGAACTTTACAAGTCGGTGCCGTCGACCCTTGTGATCGCCAATAAGCCTGCGGTTGTGACCAAGCTCAACGACACCACGGTGAAGTTCACCTTTCCGACCCCCTATGCGCTGTTTCTGGAGCAGCTGGCCACCCCGCTGGGTCAGTACCCCACGCTTTTTCCCAAGCACTACTGCAGCCAGTTTCACCCCAAGTACAACTCCAATGTGGCAGCGCAGGCCAAGGCGGCCAATCTGTCGGACTGGGCGTCACTGTTCCGCAACAAGTGTGGCGACATTGAAATCCCGGCGCGCTGGGGTAACGTTGACAAGCCCACGCTGGACCCATGGGTGGTCACCGAAGCCTATTCCGGCGGTGTGACCCGCGTCGTGATGGAGCGCAACGCCTACTTCTGGCAGGTTGACCAGACTGGCCAACAGCTGCCCTATATTGATCGGCTGACTTTCAGTATTGCGCAGGATGTTGAGTCACTCATGCTGGACGCCTTGTCTGGCAAGCTTGATATTCAGGAGCGCCATATCGACTCCCTGCAAAACAAGCCAACCCTGTCGCAAAACATGCAAAAAGGCGGCTATAGGCTGATTGAGCTGGTGAATGCGGGTTCGCAGCAGGTCCAGATCTACATGAACATGACGCACAAAGACGCCAAGATGCGTGAGATGTTCGCCAATAAGGAGTTCCGGCAAGCGCTGT
The DNA here is from genome assembly GCA_964201255.1 of Rhodoferax sp. Classification (GTDB taxonomy): domain Bacteria; phylum Pseudomonadota; class Gammaproteobacteria; order Burkholderiales; family Burkholderiaceae_C; genus Rhodoferax. The sequence goes on along the minus strand of CAXNFT010000010.1, from coordinate 4,060 downwards.
CGCTGGGCATGAACCGCAAAGAGATCATTGACCTGGTGTACTTGGGTCAATCGGAGCCCTTCCAGACCGGTCCGCGCCCGGGGCACCCTTGGTTTAATGAAAAGCTGTCACAACAGTTCACCAAGCACGACCCGGTGCTGGCCAATCAAATCCTGGACCGGATTGGCTATAGCAAACGTGACTCGCAGAAATTCCGACTGCGACCCGATGGCCAAAAAGTGTTTTTCTCGATCGACGTGATTCCCACGCTGTACCCCGATGCCGTGGATACGCTCGAACTGGTCAAACGTCACTGGGCCGAGATTGGCATCGACATCAAGGTCAACACCATTGAGCGGGCCCTGTACTACACCCGTGGCGACAGCAATGACCATGATGCCGCAGTCTGGCCAGGTCCTGGTGGTCTGGATCCGATGCTGGATGCCCGTGACTACTTTGCCCAGCATGCACAAGGCTCACGCTACGCCATTCCATGGACTCAATGGTATTTGTCTGGCGGCAAAGATGGACAGGAGCCACCGGCAAGCCAGAAGCAGCGCATGAAGCTCTACGACGACGCGCGTGCCACGGCTGACCTCAAGAAGCGTGGTGAGCTGATGAAGCAGGTGTTTGACCTCTGCGCCGATGCGTTCGAGACGATTGGTGTCTGCCTCGCCGTCAACTCCTTCGGCATTGCCAAGAACAACCTGCAAAACGTACCCAAGAGCTACCCCAGCGCTTGGTCGTGGCCAAACCCCGGTCCGGCGATGCCGCAGCAGTTTTTCTTTACCCGTAGCTGACGCACGATGCTGGTCTTTATCGTCAAACGGCTGCTCTGGATGCTGCCGTTTCTGGTGGCGATCAGCTTCCTGTCCTTCGTATTGATCCAACTGCCGCCTGGCGATTACGTCACCACGTACATCGCCACGCTGGCGGCCTCCAACGAGGTGGTGGACCAAAACACGGCGGCTGATCTGCGCAACCGTTTTGGTCTGGACCAGCCGATGGTGGTGCAGTACTGGAAATGGATCTCCAACATTGCCTTGCGGGGTGATTTTGGTCTGAGTTTTGAGTGGCAGCAGCCGGTCGGTGACCTGATCTGGGAACGGATGGCCCTGACACTGCTGTTGACACTGTCGGCCCTGCTGCTGACCTGGGGCATCGCTCTGCCGATAGGTGTGTTTTCGGCGGTCAAAAAGTACTCTGTAGCCGACTACATCGTTACAGGCCTGTCATTTCTGGGCTTAGCAATTCCGAGTTTTTTGCTGGCGCTGGTGCTGATGTACGTGGCTGCCGTGGAGTTCGGACAAAACGTAGGCGGTCTGTTTTCCGAGGAGTACCTGACGGCACCCTGGAGCATCAATAAGGTCATAGACCTTTTGCAGCACCTGTGGATTCCGGTGGTTATCCTGGCTGTGTCGGGTACCGCCAGCCTGATTCGGGTGATGCGGGCCAACATGCTTGACGAACTGCACAAGCCCTACGTCACCACGGCGCGGGCCAAGGGCTTGTCCGAATTCACCCTGCTGGTCAAGTACCCGCTGCGGCTGGCACTCAACCCGTTCATATCGACCATTGCCTGGCTGCTGCCCAACCTGGTGTCGGGCTCCATCATCGTCGCCATTGTGCTGAGTCTGCCGACCGCCGGGCCCCTGTTGCTGCAGTCGCTCATGAGCCAGGACATGTACCTGGCTGGTGCCTTCATCCTGCTGATCTGTGCACTGACAGTGTTGGGCTCATTGGTGAGTGACATTTTGTTGGCGCTGGTTGACCCGCGTATCCGCCTTGAATAACACTGACACCACCTCGAGCCGCTTGGCGGTTGCATCGCAATGGCAATTGGTCTGGTGGGCCTTCAAGCGCCACCAACTGGCCATGGCGGGTCTGATCGTAACGGCTGCCCTGTACCTTGTGGCCGTGGTACCGGGCTTCTTCGCCGTCAATGACCCCTCCAAGCAAAATGTGCGCACCGCGTTTCATCCTCCGCAGGCGCTGCACCTGATCGACACATCGAGCGACGGCAGTTGGTCCTTGCGGCCCTACATCCATCCTTATGTCCTCAAGCGCGATCCCAAAACGCTGGCTTCGCTCTACGAGGAGGACCGAGAGCGAAAAGTCTATCTGGAGTTGTTCGGCGAAGGCTACGAGTATTCGGTTCTGGGGCTGTTCAACTCGCGCACCCACTTGTTTGCGTCGCAGGAGGCTCGCCAACCGCTGTTCTTCTTTGGTGCAGACCGTCTTGGCCGTTGCGTCTTTAGCCGCATCATGCTGGGCACGCAAATCTCGCTGTCGGTGGGTCTCGTTGGGGTCTTACTGGCCCTAAGCATTGGCATTGTGTTAGGCGGCATATCGGGCTATTACGGCGGGCGGATCGATTTCGTCATACAGCGTGTGATTGAGTTGGTGCTGTCCTTGCCCACCATTCCCATCTGGCTGGCGGCTTCCGCCGCGGTACCACAGAATTGGCCAGCGACGCTGAATTACTTCATGATCACCTTGATACTCTCGCTCACCGGTTGGGCCCAGTTGGCTCGGGTGGTACGAGGTCGCTTCCTTAGCCTGCGGACTGAAGAGTTTGTCACTGCCGCGCGGCTGGACGGTGCCTCTGAGGGGCGAATCATCTTTCGCCACATGTTGCCAAGCTTCTCAAGCCACATCATTGCATCGATCTCGCTGGCCATTCCCGCCATGATTCTGGCGGAGACCTCCTTGAGCTTTTTGGGCCTGGGCCTGCAGCCCCCCACCATTTCCTGGGGCGTGCTGTTACGGGAGGCACAAAACATCCGCTCCATTGCCACCGCACCCTGGCTGTTTGCGCCGGGTGTCGCCGTGGTGCTGGCGGTGATTGCGCTCAACTTCCTAGGCGATGGTCTGCGCGATGCCTCTGACCCCTACAACAAATGAGCGTGACCCCCAAAACGATGCGCGTCGACAGCCAGTCCCCCAAAGACGGCGTGCTATTGGAAGTGCGTGGTCTTCAAACCTATTTCTCGATCCGTACTGGCACCATCAAGGCGGTTGATGGTGTGTCGTTTGATGTGGTGCGGGGCAAAACACTCTGCGTTGTCGGGGAGAGTGGCAGTGGAAAAAGTGTCACGGCCCGTTCTATTTTGCAAATTGTGGACGAGCCGGGCCGCATTGTGAGCGGCTCCATGGTGCTGCACCGCCCCGATGGCAGCACGGTGGACCTGGCCCGGCTGGGCGCACGTTCGCGCGAGATCCGTGCGGTGCGCGGTGCCGAGATCGCCATGATTTTCCAGGAGCCCATGTCCTCCCTGTCACCCGTGCACACGGTGGGCAACCAGATCATGGAGGTGTTGACGCTGCACCTCAAGATGTCCAAGGCGCAAGCCAGGGCACGCTGTGTGGAGTTGCTGACCCAGGTTGAGATTCCCAACCCGGCCAAAGCGGTGGACCGCTACACTTTCGAGTTTTCTGGCGGTATGCGTCAGCGCGTGATGATCGCCATGGCGCTGGCTTGCAAGCCGGCGCTGTTGATTGCGGATGAACCCACCACGGCGCTGGATGTGACCACCCAGGCTGAAATTCTGGATCTGATCAAGAATCTGCAGCGGTCCCAGGGCATGGCCGTGATGTTCATCACGCACGACATGGGTGTGGTGGCGGAGATTGCCGACCAGGTCATCGTGATGAACCATGGCAAGGTGGTGGAGACCGGCACGGTAGACGATATTTTCCATGCGCCAAAAGACGACTACACCCGCATGCTGATCAGCTCGGTGACCAAGCTGGGGCGTACCGCCGATATTCGGCTGAGCCGTCCACCCATTGCCAGCACGGTGGAGCCGATTTTGGAGGTGCGTGATCTCAAACAGTATTTTGGCACCGCCAAGGCACCGATCAAGGCTGTTGACGGTGTGTCGTTCAGCGTGCTGCCAGGCGAGTCATTGGGCATTGTCGGAGAGTCTGGTTCTGGTAAAACAACCATGGGCCGTTGCCTGCTGCGCGTGTACGACCCGACGGCCGGCGCCATCGATTACCGGCGCGCCGATGGCTCAGTGGTCGACATCGTGAAAGCTGACAAACAGACGCTCAAAAATTGCCGGCGTGAAATGCGCAT